>DYJG01000167.1 GCA_020723225.1 Desulfobacca acetoxidans
AGAAAAAAGGCGACGGCGACTGGGAATTCGATTCCTTCCTGGTCTTCACCAATGGGGTTCCCAAGCCCTTCGACCCCAACAGCGAGAAGGACGCGGTGGAGGGCGACCTGCTGGTGGACATGGAAATTAAGGGAATCAAGGTGAAAAGCGTGCTCCAGATTCTTAAAGAAACCGTGGGTGCGCGCAAGCTCTCCGAGTGGGCCAAGCTGGCGGATATTTCCGAAGCGGATCTGGTGGATCTGGCCCGGGAGTTCACCAGCCACGGCAAACGGGCGGTGGCCGACATCCACCGGGGCGTCTCCCAGCACACCTCCGGATTTTACAACGTGCTGACTTACATGACCCTCAACACCCTGATCGGCAACCACGACTGGCAGGGCGGCCTGTCCAAGGCCACCACCTGGAATATTACGGGCGACAAGGAAGGCAGCAACAAGCCCTTCGACTTGGGGAAGCAGAGCGGCAAGATCAAGCCCTTCGGCATTTCCATCATCCGTCATGGCAAAAAATACGACAAGAGCACCATCTTCAAGGGCTATCCCGCAAAGCGCCCCTGGTATCCCTTCTGCAGCGACATCTACCAGGAGGTGATCCCCAGCATCGGCGACGCCTACCCTTATCCCATGAAGGCCCTTTTTATGTACATGGGTTCGCCGGTTTATTCCCTGCCCGCGGGGCACAAGCTCATCGAAATCCTTTCGGACACCAAGAAGCTGCCTCTATTCTTCGCCTCGGACATCGTCATCGGCGAAACCACCATGTACGCGGATTATATCTTCCCGGACCTGACCTACCTGGAGCGCTGGGAATTTGCCGGTTCCCATCCCTCGGTGGCCCCCAAGGTGGCCCCCTTCCGGCAGCCGGCCGCGACCCCACTGACGGATACGGTCACGGTCTATGGCGAAAAGATGCCCCTGTCCATGGAATCCCTGGTGCTGGGAATCACGGAGAAAATGAAGCTTCCCGGTTTCGGCGAAAACGCCTTCGGCCCCGGCCTCCACCTGAAGCGGGATGAAGACATCTACCTGCGCATGGTGGCCAACATCGCGTTTGGCGACAAGCCCGATGGCTCGGAGAAGGTGCCCGCGGCCAGCGCCGAGGAGATCAAGATCTTCGAAGCGGCCCGGCGCCACCTGCCGCCCACCATCTATGACCTCAAGCGCTGGCAGGCGGTGGTGGGCCCGGAGTGGTGGCCCCACGTGGTCTACGTCATGAACCGGGGCGGCCGCTTCCAGGAATATCAGAAGGCTTACAAGGACGGGCAGTTGGCCAACAAGTACGGGAAAATGGTAGGCATCTATTTCGAAAATCAGGTGACCACCAAAAATTCCATGACCGGCAAACCCTATCCGGCCCACGCCCACTTCATGGAGGGCCCCCACGACGTCATGATGCGCAAGCTAAATGATGAGGCCCAGGGCTTTGATCTCACTCTCCTCACCCACCGGCACATCGCCCAGACCAAATCCCGGACTCCAGGCAATTACTGGCTCCAGGCTCTGTACCCGGAGAATTTCTTCGATCTCTCCCCGGTGGATGCCCGGCGGCTGGGTCTGAAGGACGGCGACCGGGTGAAGGTAGTATCCCCCACCAATGAAGAAGGGGTTTGGAATTTGGCCCCGGGGATTAAAAAGCCTATGATCGGCAAAGTCAGGGTCATCGAGGGCATAAGGCCGGGGGTGACGTCCTTTACCCTGGGACATGGCCACTGGGCCTACGGCGCGAGCGATGTGGTCATTGACGGCGTTAAGGTCCCCGGCGATCCCCGCCGGGCCACCGGCGTCCACGCCAACGCGGCCATGCGGGTGGACCCGGTCCTGAAGAACACCGGCTTGGTGGACTGCGTGGGCGGCAGCGCCGTGTTCTATCAAACCCAGGTGAAACTGGTGAAGGCGTAGGGCGCGTCTCACGCGCCAATAATTGGTACGTGAGACACACCATACATTTATGGGAACCAAAGCCATGAAATCCTTTGAAGAACTACTGGCAGGATCGGTGGCGGCCCACGGCCATCTCTGCCCGGGACAGATCGTAGGAGTGCGAATGGCCATGCTGGGCCTGCGGCTCCTGGATTTTGAGGCCCCGCCCACCTATCCCCAACTGAAGCAGCTCATCGTCTTCATCGAGATGGACCGCTGCACCGGCGACGCGGTGGCCTTTGTCACCAATGCCAAGCTGGGGCGGCGTTCCCTGAAATTCGTAGATTATGGCATCATGGCCGCTACCTTTATCAACCTGGAAACCAGCCGGGCTTACCGGGTCATCTCCACGGAGGAGGCCCGGGACCTGGCCCCTCTCTACGCCCCGCGGGAACCGGATAAACGAGGCCGGCAACTGGAGGCCTACCGGGTCATGCCGGACAGCGTCCTTTTCCGGGTCCAGGAGGTCAAGGTGGACCTGACTCCTTATGATCTTCCCGGCCCCACAAGGAGTAAGGTGGCCTGTGTCCGCTGCGGCCAGGTGGTCCGGGACGGCCGGGAGGTGGTCTGGGACGGCCGGCCCTATTGCCGCCCTTGCGCCCAAGGCGGGTATTTCCGAGACGCCCGAGACATCGCCTGGGACCGGATGAATTGGTCCCCTCAGTTGCAGATGGAGGAGATGGAGCCCCGGCCCGGGGCTGAGCAATTTGCAGAACGCCCCTCATGCTGATTTAAGAATAAAGGATTGGGGGAGCGGCTTTCGAGGATGAAAAATGATTAAAACCATAAGCCTGGAAGAGGCGGTGGGCACTAAGTTGGCCCACGATATCACCGAAATCCGCCCGGGAGAATTTAAAGGTCCTGCTTTTCGCAAGGGCCATACCGTTTGTGATGAAGATATCTGCCGCCTGCAGCGGCTTGGGAAAAATCACCTCTACGTCATAGACCTGGCCGAGGATGAAATCCACGAAAACGAAGCCGCGGCCATCCTTGCCGAAGCCCTGGCCGGGGAAGGGATTGCCTGGGAAAACAACCCCAGGGAGGGCAAGATCGACCTGTATGCCGCCTATGACGGCCTTTTAAGGGTGGATGTCCCTTCCCTGACCGCCTTCAACTTGGTGGACGAAGTCATGTGCGCCACCTTACACAACCACCTGCCGGTTAAGAAAGGTGAAAAAGTTGCAGGCACCCGGGCCCTCCCCCTGACCATGAAGCGGGCCGCAATCGACAGAGCCGCGGCCATCGCCCGGCAGAACGGTTCAGTGTTGTCCGTAGCCCCTTTGCGGCGGGCCCGGGCCGGGCTGATCATCACCGGCAATGAAGTCTATCATGGCCTCATCCAGGACCGTTTCGCCCCCGTCTTAACGGAGAAGATTCAATCCCTGGGGTCGGAAATGGCCGCGCTGGCCTTTGCCCCGGATGACGCAGAAGCCATTACTCGCGCGATTCACTCCCATTTGGAACAGGGGTGCGACCTGCTACTGCTGAGCGGCGGCATGAGCGTGGACCCGGACGACGTCACCCGCCATGCCATCCGACAAGCCGGGGCCGACGAAATGCATTACGGCTCTGCGGTCCTGCCCGGGGCTATGTTTTTAGTGGCCTACCTCGGAGAGGTTCCCCTCCTGGGGGTACCGGCTTGCGCCTTGCACCACCGCATCACTGCCTTGGATTTGGCGCTCCCCAGAATTCTGGCAGGGGAGAAAGTCGACAAATTGGAACTGGCCCTGCTGGGCCATGGAGGTCTCTGCCGGGACTGCCCGGAATGCAGCTACCCCCATTGTCCTTTAGGTAAAGGTATGTAGGTTATGAGAGAAGACCTCAGCGCCGGGGATTAGTGGAGTTTCTCGGGAAACTGCACCACGTTTCCGGAATCACCAAAGTCTGCCTGACTACCAATGGAGTGCTGCTTTCCGAACTGGCGCCGGCCCTTTATGATACGGGTCAAGGTCTTTTTAAGGTTTTATTTCAGATTCAATGTGGATTTTCGGTCCTTTCATCTTTTTAGTGTCCAACAAGGCTAAATCATTATAAAATAGGAACATCAAGCCCATACCCGGGGAAGAAAATCAAGATGACCCTTTCTTTTGACATATCCCTCTGGGAAGCCTCTCTGGAGGAAAAATACCGGCAAAGGGAAGCCAAACGGCGACAAGTCCTTGCCGGCGCCGTCGACAGCTTAAAAGGATATTTTCGCGGGAAGCGGGTCGGAAAGGTTTATTTGACCGGCTCCATCCTTCGGGAAGGAAAATACTATTCCTTTTCCGATATTGATATCGCCGTGGAGGGGTTGGAGGAAGAATATTTCCAGACGCTGGTCCAATTGGAGGATCTGTTGGACCATAACGTTGGCCTTATTTAGTTGGAATCCTGGAGGTTTAAAGAGGAAATCCCGGAAATGGGTCTGAAAATCCTATGAAGAAAGAACCCTTGGCCATTCTCTTATGAGTAAATGAGCTCAGAGGATTTCGCCATATATTCAGGCATGCCTATGACTATGAGCTCTCGGCTGACCGGCTGGCCCGGCTCAGAGAAATAATACTTCAAGATTGGGAAAGCATTCAGCAGGATTTGAATAACTTTATAGATTTTCTAAATAATAAATTATAAGAGTTGCAGTTATAAAGGATAATATCAGGAATGATTGCCAATCGGCGGCTTGTCTGATCAGCTTTCCTATTTAACACTTCTTGCCCTGGCGCCTTGCCAAAGCATGCTCTGATGGATTTCCAAGCATTGCTGCGAAAATATCAGGCCTTGCTCGCCGAAAACCAGGCTTTAAAAGAAGAAAACCTGGCCTTGAAGGCCAGGCTGGGGCTGGCCATCCCCCTGGAAAGCCGGCCTACTCAGGAAGGGGTGCAGCAGGATTCCTCCTCATCAACATCAGCGCCGTCCTTCTCCCTCAAATCTGCGGCGAATCCCACGGAAAAGATCCGGCTTTTCATGTCCCTGTTCAAGGGGCGGGAGGATGTGTATGCGAAAAGATGGGAGGGTGGCAAAGGCAAATCCGGATACGCGCCTGTCTGCCTGAATGAATGGAAACCGGGTCTTTGCGTCAAACCCAAACTCAAGTGCGCGGTCTGTGAACTTAGGTTATACGCCCCACTGAATGAGAAAGTCATCGAAGACCATCTGCGAGGCAACTTCGTTGCCGGCGTCTATCCTTTGCGCCAGGATGAAAAATGCCTCTTTCTGGCCATGGACTTTGATAAAGACGGCTGGCAGCAGGACGTATCCACTATCCGAGATGTTTGCACGGCCTTTGCGGTGCCGGTGGCGATTGAGCGTTCCCGCTCCGGCGATGGCGCCCACGCCTGGTTCTTCTTTACAGAGCCGGTGGCTGCGGCTCTGGCCCGAAAATTCGGTTCCGCGTTGCTTACCCGGGCCATGAGCCGGCGGCATCAAATCAAGTTCAAATCCTACGACCGGTTTTTCCCCAATCAGGACACGATGCATAAGGGCGGATTCGGCAATCTGATCGCCCTGCCTTTGCAGAAGGCGGCGCGCCAAAAGGGCAACAGCGTTTTTATCGACGAGCGTTTTCATCCCTATGAAGACCAGTGGGGGTTCCTGTCGCAAATCAGGAAACTTTCCGAAGACGAAATCAGCGCCCTGATTCCGCAACTCTGTCACGGAAGCGAACTCGGAGAGTTGAAACAAGACGATGAAGACACCGCCACACCCTGGGAGACAACGAGCCGGCGCAAACTCTCGCGGCATGATTTTCCGGAGGTAATGCAGGTGGTCAAAGCCGGTATGCTCTATCTTGGCAAATCCGGCGTTTCCCCGAGGGCACTGAACTCATTGAAGAGGCTCGCAGCATTCAAGAATCCCGAGTTTTACCGGGCCCAGGCCATGCGCCTGTCCACTTATGGAAAACCGCGCATCATCTCCTGCGCCGGGGAAACGGCAGAGTACCTATGCCTGCCGCGGGGGTCTGAAACGGATGTCGCGACTCTGCTGGCGGATGCCGGCGTTGAGGTCGCATGGTCCGACAAGACCAATCCGGGAAGACACATCGAGGTTGCCTTCACTGGTGTGTTGCGGGAGGATCAGGAGCTTGCCGCGAGGGCCATGCTCAAGCATGATTGCGGGGTCCTGGCCGCGGCCACGGCCTTCGGGAAAACGGTCATCGCCGCCAGGATGATTGCCGGACGCAAGACCAACACGCTCATACTGACACACCGGCAACAGCTTCTTTCACAAT
>DYJG01000168.1 GCA_020723225.1 Desulfobacca acetoxidans
TAGCGGGCCTTGCGCTGATTATAAATATTTCGCGTCCAAAACGTCAATTTTTTCTTGGGGGGCCGATATTCTCCGGATGGTGAAGAGAGGTGCAACCTCTTTTTAATCTAAAACTGAAAACCGGGTTACCCGCTGCCGTTCTCAAAACTTATCTCCACCACAAAAGACCCGGCCGTGGTCTTGAAAGGAATGGCAATGGTGGGAGCTTTGCACATATGCCTGATTTCATGCGCCGGGCCGGAGACCACCGTGGGAATGGAGGTCTTAAAGGAAAAACCTTTTTTGCCCAAGTCATTGCGCGCGGTACCCGAGATCATATTGGACAACTCGCCCACGGCATCCCTGATGTCGTCATTGACTTCCTGAAATGTCTCCCCCAACATGTTGGAAACGATCTGCACAATGCAGGCCTTGCTGAAGGTCAAAGACATGGAGCCGTTGGGGGGGCCGGTGATGCCGACGATGCCGGAAACATCGCCGTGGGAGATTTTGTCCTTCTTCAAAAAAGGCTTTCCGGCTTGCACCTCGGTAAAGGCCATGGTTTTCAGGACCCCGATGGTGGCGCTGAGGAAGGGATTAATAAAATCCACGTTCATGAATGTTTCCTCTTAAGCATTGGCTTGGCGCTTGGCAAAAATCTGTTCAATCTTGGCCTGGATGGTATCAGCGGTAAAGGGTTTGACTATATAGTTATCGACTCCCGCCTTAACCGCATCCACCACGTTTTCTGCTAATCCTTCGGCGGTGACCATCAGCACGGGCAGGTTTTTGCCATTATCCTGGGCCCGAATATTCTTGAGGAGTTCCAGGCCGGTCATATTCGGCATATTCCAATCCGTCACCACGAAGTCTATTTTATCTTCCTTGATTATCGATAAAGCATTGGCACCGTCATCGGCTTCAATAATATTGGTAAAACCTATCTGTTTGAGAATATTCCGGACTATTTTCCGCATGGTGGCGAAGTCATCGACTACCAGGACTTTCATATTCAGATTGATCTCGGGTTTCATAGGTGCGCACCTCTTTTAATCGTAGGGTTGAGTAGCTTATTAATCGGTCTAATCACAGATTGTCTTTAGGAGAAAAAGGGCCGGCAGGCCTGATCTCAGCCGATAAAAAAGACGCGCACCGGGTTCCGGTAACTCGGTGCGCAGGGTCTGCCCACCTAGGGGCCAAGTTAAAAGATACTGTTTTCAAGCGGCCGCTTGCCCCCTGGCAGGCGGCCGCTTGGCGGTTGGTTTTAGTTGAAAGCCGGGAACGGATCAAGGGGGCCGACGGCCGGGCCGGTGGTGCCGTCAAGGCGGCCTTCGCCCGTCGTCAGGAACCCGAAGTCGTTGAAGTTAAACGGGGGAATCGGCTCTCCGAAGTTGGTGCCTTCCCCGAAGATGTATTCAAAGATGGGCAACTGATACTGGCCGGTGATGAGGCCGGGCAGGCCGTTGGATTGGGGCGGCAACTGCAAGACGCCCCTGCCGGGTCCGGTCAATTGGAGCGCTTACATCCGGTAAAACTTCCCGGGGCCGGTGGCATTGGCTAGGACCCCGGGAGTACTGCCGTTATTGGAAGTGGTCCAGCGCAGACGGCCCCTGATGGGATCGTCAATATTGAAGTCCGCGGGGCTTTGGGCAGTGCTGCCGTTGGGGAACGGACGCAGAATCCGGCTTCCATTCGGCTGCACGTCGATGCCGAAGAGGGCGCCGCCCGGGAGATTGGTGCCCGCGGGGTTGGAGTCGGTGGTGAAAGCCACCATCACCACCCGGGTCGAGGTCTCCTGAGCGATCCCGTTCACAGTGGGCCCACCGTTGCGGTCACCCACGCCGAACAGGAACTCTTCCACCCGGACATATGCCGGCTGGGTCCCCGGCTGGGTCTTGACGCCAAGGTGGGCGGTCAAGGTGTGCACCGACAAGAACATGTTCGCCGCGGTATTAGGGCCGGCCTGGTCAATCTTCAGCAGCGTACCCGATACATCCACCCAATCGCCCACCTTCAGAGGCACTTGTTTGTAAGGGTCCGGGGTAGTGGTGCCGGCCCCGCCGGAAGCGGGCATGGTGAATCTCTTCAAAGGCGCGCCCACGGCCAGGAAGGGGTCAAAAGGTTGATTCGGGTCCACCGAAGCCGGGTTGTTCAAAGGCCGGTTGATATCCGGGCGGTCCGGATCAATGCCCGGGGGCGCCACCGTGGGGATGCCCACCGGGTAGCCGGTGGCAGTGGTGATCGTCGGATTCTCGGTGTCGCAGGTGAAGCGCGGGTGGGGGCTATGGGCCGCGCCGAACCGCCCCACCGGATCATTGAATTCACACAGGGTGCCGGTGGCAGGATCACCCATCGTACCGCCAACCCGGAACCTGCCTTGAATTCCTCCTGCTCCTCCTCCCAACACCGTGCCGTCATAGTCGATAAAGTTGATGTACCCGGAGGCGGCGTTCAGACCATGTTGCGCCGCGGGCACGATGAGGCCGACGATGTAAGTCTGGGTGCCGGTGGCCGCGTCCGTTACTATGTTGCCCACCACTCTGACCTCGTAGGAGGGAAAGTGGTTGGCTATTCTGTCGTTCAGCGCCATTTCCGTGCGGCCGAGGATATGATTAATCCTGGCGGGGACGTAATTTCCCACCGGAGCTGAGACGGCAGGGACGAATAGATCGGCCCAGGAAAAAGTCCCGGCCGGCGTCTGCACGATGGAGTTGTTGGGGACGATCATGGTGATGCCGTTGACGGTCAAGGTCCCGCCCCGGAGCCGCGGGTGTATGGTCCCGGCTCCGACGTTGGCCCGGGTGGCCGCCTGGATGAACCCGGTAATGTCAAACCCGGCGTTGGTGGCGGGGAGTGCGGTCTGCGCCTGGGCCATGGTTCCCCAAAGCAGTCCTGCGGCGATGATCCATACAGCCAACCATAACTTGATTTTCCTCCCTTTTCCCCGGGGTTGACTAGAATAACCTTACCCCTGGCACATAATTTCTTTGTTAGGTTATTAATAAAACACCTTAGAACTAGCCAAAAATTAATATGGTAATCTAGACTTGAAAATAGGCATTATTGCCTATTTTACTATGGGCAATATTACCGTTATTTCCTGGGGAGCCGGGTGGCGCCAGCCCGGGATGCCGGGAGAATCAATAGATTCAGCATAATCCGGGGGGAAGGAGGGAGGGGTTGAACTTTCTTTCCGTGGCCCATCTTTGATACTTGGAAAGGTGATCCTACTGCAGGGCTTAAGATATGCTCGGTTTTGCAGAAATAGCGATTTTTAATAGAGACTCACGGCCCTGAACATCACCGGCGCCGCCCGGCCGAGCGTTGCGCGCCTGGCCGGGCAGTGGGTCCGGGGCTGATTTTGCCGAAAGCTGACTGCCGACTGCTTCTACTACAACTCCGGCGCGCTTGACGGGACCAGGCAGACCACCACCAGCGGCTCCTGGCCCACATTCCGCAGCTGATGTTCTTCGTTGCCGGGGATGAGCACCACCTTGCCGGGCTTAAGTGGATGCCATTGGCCGTTGCCATAGACTTCACCGGCCCCGGCATGGATGAACATTTCGTGTTCCCAGGCATGGGTATGCCTGGGCGTATGGCCGCCGGGGGCAATCTCGAAGACCCGCAGATAAAAATTCTCGGCCCCATCCGCCTTGCCCAGGACCACCCGGGCCGCGACGCCTTTGGCGATGTCGCTGTTGAAGAGGGTGGGGGTGACGTCGGTGTATTGTTTAATTTTCATAATCTCTTCCTAAAGCAAATACTCAAGCAGCGAGAGGGGCATATTCCACCTCTGCCAAAATATGAGGACCGATATAGGGACTGAGGGATTCCACGGTCACCAGTTCGACTCTGCGCTGCAAAATCTCCTCTAATAAGAAGGACAAGTCCATGAAGGCATCGAATGATTTTTGTCCGCTTTCAAATTCCACCAGGAAATCAATATCGCTGTCCGGATGCTGCTCTCCCCGCACAAAGGAGCCGAACAGCCCCAATCGGCTGACACCCAAGGCCTTGAGGCGAGTTCGATTTTGATAAATGATCTTCAAGACGTCCTGCTTGGTTTTGATTGCCGCCCCCATTTTGTTCCCCTTATCTACTCCATCTTACGCACCCGGACTTCAATCTCGGGATTGCCCTTCAACAGGTTCACCAGCTTGGCCGGGTCCGTCTTGCCGTAGTGGTAAGGATAGAGAATCTTGGGCTTGAAGGCTTTAGCCGCGTCCGCCACCATCTCCGGGGTCATGGTCTAGGGAAGATTCATGGGCAAAAACGCGATGTCGATATTTTGGAGCGCCTTCATCTCCGGATGGTTCTCCGTGTCCCCGGCCACGTAGACCCGCTTGTCTCCGAAGGTAATGACATAGCCGTTGTCCCGGCCCTTGGGGTGGAAGGGCTCGCCGCTGTCCCGCTTGTGCGCCAGGTTGTAGGCGGGGACGGCCTCGATCTCCAATCCGATCACTGTCTTCTTCTCGCCGTTTTTCAGAACCGCGGCTCCCGGCAATTTGCCAGCCCCGGCCGGATTCACCACCATTTGGGTGTCAGCCTTGCGCAACGCGGCCACCGCCTTAAAGTCCAGGTGGTCCCCGTGCTCATGGGTGATGAGAATCAAGTCCGCCTTGGGCATCTGGCTATAATCCGCATACTGCCCCACCGGGTCCACATGGATAACCTTGCCGCCGAACGCAAACATCAAGGTGCCGTGGCCGATAAAAGTAATCTCCAGGTCCCCGGCCTTGGTCTTGATGAGGTCTTTTTCAAACTTTCCCTGTGCGCTCGCCATTGTGCCCCCCAGAAGCAGCAAAATACCTATGGCTGATAATGAAAGTTTCATTGCGAACCCTTTCCTGAGTCCTAACGGTTAACTATACTTCCGACCTCCCGGACAAATTGTTTTGCTTGTATCAGCCAATTCTCGACCTGGTCGTGGTCAAAAAAGACCAGTTCGAAATAATCTCCCCGCTGGCGTGCTTCAAAAAGTTCATCATAGAACTTGCCCAGGTCCTGGCCGACCTTCCCGGTCTTCACCAGATGTTGGTGGAACGAGGCACGGACACCGGAGTGTTTCTTGAACCTAAGGTTTTCGGCCATCAATACGCCGCTCACCGCATAAAAACAGGCGTAATAAATACGATTAACTGCAAACGAGAGCCGACCGGCCCGCAATTCATCCTGGGCCGATAACAAAGATTCCTCGGCCTTATCGAACCAATAACGAACAACCTCCGCTAACGTCCCCGGTGGATTCATAAAGTGACACTGCCCTCCTCCACCTCGCGGTGAATGGGGAGCAGGGTGAGGTATCCTCGTTCCCATTCCTCTTGGGAAACGATGAGGACGCTGAGATTGGTCCCCAAGGCAAGGTTGATTTCAAAAACCCGGTGAATAATGCGCCTCCTGATTTCCGCGGTGATGGCCAGTGGTAGTTCAATCAAAGTATCCAGGTCGGATTCCGCATCTGCGGTTCCGTTGATCTTGGAGCCGAAGACTTTTATCTGGGCCTGGGGCCAGTTGGCCTTGATAAAATTGGAGAGTTCCTGGAGGGCGTCCTGCTCTTGGCTGGAAAGGTATTGGAGATGCCGGCCGGTTTTCATGGTGTTGACCAAGCAGATATTTTTATTAACTATTATGCGATCTTATCAAAAATGATACCCTCTGCCAACCCAATAATGCCAGTCTTTAATAGCCTCACGGCTAATTTCATCAATTTCAAGTCCCTCTAATTGCGATAAGGGAACCGACAAGCTCTCTTCTTGATATTCAACTTCTACAAATATTTCGTGATCACATTCTTCTTCGGGACCCATGGCGATTACTGTAATCACCTCTCCGTGTCTTAATGGAGAGATATTTCTTTTTGAAATGCATTTTGCATGAAAAGGAAATTTAATATGATCTTCAAGATAGTAATACCAGCCCATGGCCCGTTCTTCTTCATTATAACAATCTACGATGATTTCCATGACAATGCGGTGTTCTCGAGTTTCATCTTCAGGCAGGGATTCTGGCATTGTGGTCCGCATAGTGGCTTAAGTTTAGTTACTAATGAACCCTATTCTCTGAAACAACTGGTCGGGACGCCCGGATTTGAACCGGGGACCTCCTGCGCCCAAGGCAGGCGCGC
>DYJG01000169.1 GCA_020723225.1 Desulfobacca acetoxidans
GCCAACTGCCGCCGGGCCCGCTCCAACGCGGGCAGATCGCCGATGATTAAGGGGCGGCAGACCTGGTAAATCTGGGGGGCCGTGAGCGCCAGCACCATGATCTCCGGCCCCACGCCCACGGGGTCGCCCATGGTCAAGGCCAGCAGAGGCCGGGTCTGGAATTCCGTCATAACTTTTTTCCTTCCGCCTTAAAAAGATAAGCCTCACGCAAAGGCGCAAAGCGAGACGCAAATATCTGGTAATACGCGTTCTAAGCACCAAAGGATGATAGCGGGCGAGGACGCCTGCTCACGATTTTGCATATTTATCAGGGAGCCAAAGGTCCTTGAGGGACTTCTATTAACCGCTGGACCTGGGTTTCCACCCGGTCCCCTTTCACCGTAACTTTCAAGTAATGATAGAAGAAGTGTTGGGGGTCGGCGCCATAGAGCTTGGCCCCGCCTCCGCCGGTGATGGTGAAAGGGACGCCGTCCCGGCGGCCCTCAAAGAAGCCGTGGATATGGCCCGCGAAGACGCGGGTGACCCGGTACTTTTTAAATAGGGCAGTCAGCCTCCGGCCGCAATCCGGCAGGAGGCAATGACGGTGTTTACCGCCCCGGGGGTCTTGCAGGGGGGTGTGCAGAAAGACCAGACGGGCCTTATGCTCCCGGCTTTTTTGCAGTTCCGCTTCCAGCCAGCGGTATTGCTCCTCTCCCGGTCCGGACCTGGCTGTGTCATCGAACATGATGAAATAGTGGCTCCCCAGGTGAAAGGCATAGTTCCTGGGGCCGAAGATTTCGGTATAGAGTTTTCCCTCCGGGTCCTTTGACAATTCGTGGTTGCCGACCACCGCCAACAGCGGCATTTGCAGATATTGCTCCACGGACTTGAAAAAGGGGCGGTATTGCTCCAACTCCCCCTGATCCACCATGTCTCCCAGGTGGACGGCAAACCGGAGACCGGGTTCCCTCGACATTTGCCGCAGCAGCCCCTCAAACACGGGAAAATTGCCCCGGCTGTCTCCCAATACCGCGAAGGTAAGGGGGTCCGGCGGCAAGGCCTGAACGCGCTCCAGGTTCCGGAGATTCCAGTCCCGGGCCGGGAGTCCGGCGGATTCGCCGGCGGCCGAGCCTGACGCCCAACAGAGGAGAAGAATAACAAATAGAAATCGCCATAGATGGCGGCGGCGAAACAAACCCAACATAGAAATCCTGCATTATCGGGTTTTAATTAAGGATTTTTTCTCTGCCTTAATTCGTCTAAATATGCAAAAATATGGGTCACCTATTTATACGATTTGAGGCGGTGCGGGTCAATGACGGAAGAGGGCAAAGCGCGGCTAAAGGATGTGAAATTGGGCTTCATCGGCGCTGGGGCCATGGGGGGGGCGATCATCCGGGGACTGCGGACCCGGGCGCGGCTGCCCCGGGAAAACCTGGTTTATTACGACCCGGACCCGGCCTGCCAAAAGAAAATGCAGAAGCTGGGGGTGGAAGCCGTCCCGAGCAACCGGGAAGTCATGCGCTCCCAGGTGGTGGTCCTGGCGGTCAAGCCCCAACTAATGGACCGGGTGCTGGCAGAGATCAAGGATTTCGCGGAACCCCGGCATCTTATCATTTCCATCGCCGCGGGCGTGCCTCTGGCCAAACTGGAGGCGGCCTGCCCCGAGTCCCGGGTCATCCGGACCATGCCCAATACCCCGGCGCTGGTGGGCGCGGGCATGGCCTGCCTGGCCCCCGGAAGCCGGGCCACTCCGGAGGACACCGCCCTGGCCCTGGAACTCTTCCAGGCCGTGGGCCAGGCCGCGTTGGTGGAGGAAAGGCTGATGGACGCGGTCACGGCCCTGAGCGGCAGCGGCCCGGGCTTTGTGGCCCTGTTCGTCGAGGCGCTGGCCGACGGCGGGGTGAAGGCGGGCCTGCCCCGGGCGCTGGCCCATCACATGGCGGTGCAGACCGTCTGGGGCGCGGCCAAACTCATCCATGACGAAGAACTGCACCCCGCCAAGCTGAAAGATATGGTGGCCTCCCCTGCCGGCACCACCATCGAGGGCCTCCTTGTCTTGGAGAGCGGAGGCTTCCGGGGCCTGGTGATGAGCGCGGTGGACGCAGCCGCGGCAAGGGCGAAGGAATTGGGTAAAAATACTTAACCACAGAGACACAGAGAACACAAAGATACACAGAGTTTTAATAATATGGCCTTTGGCGCAAAGCGCCAAAGGCCATATTTTTTAATTCTCTGTGAAACTCTGTGTCCTCTGTGTCTCTGTGGTTAAGCTTTTAAATGTTGAATCTAATCTCCACCACGTCTCCGGGACGTATGGCATAATCCCGGTCCACCAGCTTCACCAGGCCCTTGGAGCGGGCCTCGTTGAGATTGTGGACGCCCATGAGATCGTGATAGCTGACGATGTCCGCCTTGATGAACCCCCGGGCCAGGTCGGAGTGAATCTTGCCGGCGCAAGTGACGATGTCCGCGCCGTCCGCGACCGGCCAGGCGTGCACTTCCTTTTTCCCGGCGGTATAGAAAAAGACGATGTGCGCGGCCTCCAGCACGGCGGCGATGATCTCATTGACCTCCGGCTGCCGGTCGGCCACCACCGTGGGCTTCAGGCTTAAAGGGGCGAGGCCCCGCAACAATGCCGTTTCCTCTTCATTGAACTCCACCCGGCACAACGGCGTTTCTTTTTCAAGATAATCCAGACATTTATCGAGAAGTTTTCTTTCCTCGGGATCACTGGTCCGGTCCCGGCGGGTCTCCAGCTTCTCCATGTCCAGGATGAGAAGATCCAGGATATGGTCCTGGGCGATGAAGATGGCGTCGCAGTTCTGGAAGTCTTCCTTGATAAATTCGGCGTAAAACGGGGTGGTTTTCTGGGGGGCGAATTTATGTTCCAGGGTGATGACTTTTTCGTCCTGAAATTTGACCTTCCCTTCCGGAAGATCAAAACCCGCAAAGCATATCTTCATTGACTTTAACCTCTTTAAGGATCGTTTTTCGTTTTGCGTTTTGCGTTTTTCGTATGGCACAAAAAAATCGGCGGGAGAAAACGTACCCTGCCGATGGAGTCTTGGGACCCTGTTCTCTTTTGAATGAAACCTATTATTATTTAATCAATAACCCGACCGGATGTCAAGGTTTGAGGCCTTTGCCCAAAATTCCTCTCCTGTCATTCTGAGGAAGCGAAGCTGCCGAAGAATCTCGTTTTTGGCTGCACGGAATTTTCCTGAGATGCCGATGATTACACGCAGATCGGAAATCCTGGACGCAAAAAAACAGATTCTTCACTCCGCTGCGCTCCGTTCAGAATGACAAAGGGGGGATATTCTTAGAAATCTTAATTTGTTATTAGTCAACGCCCTTAATCCTAACTCCAGGTCTTGATCAACCGCAGGTGGATATCCACCGCGGGGGCGCTGTGGGTGATTTTACCCACCGAGATGAAGTTCACCCGGGTGGCGGCCACCTGGGGCAGGCGCTCCAGGGTCATGGAGCCGGAGGCTTCGAGCAGGGCACGGCCCAGGGTGAGGTCCGCGGCTTTGGCCATGTCCGCGTCGCTCATGTTGTCCAGCATGATGACGTCCGCGCCGATATTTAACGCTTCTTCCAGTTCGGCCAGGCTGGTGACCTCCACTTCGATCTTCAGGGTGTGAGGCGCGCTCCTCCGGGCCCGGCGCACGGCCTCGGTGATGGAGCCCACCGCGGTGAGGTGGTTGTTCTTGATGAGCACCCCGTCGAAGAGGCCGCCCCGGTGGTTGCGGCCGCCGCCCAGACGCACGGCGTATTTTTCCAGGACCCGCCAGCCGGGGGTGGTCTTGCGGGTGTCCACCAGGGCCACGGGCAGGAAGGCCACGGCCTCCACCATCTGCCTGGTGAAAGTGGCGATGCCCGAGAGGCGCTGGAGGAAATTCACGGCCACCCGCTCGCCGGTGAGGATGGGGGCCACGGGGCCGGTGAGGACGGCCAGCACGGTCCCAGGTTCCGCTTCCTGCCCCTCTTCCGACTGGGGGGCGAATTTGACCTCCGGAGCCAGTTTCGCGAAGACCCTGGCAGCCACCGGCAGGCCGGCAACCACCAGCTTCTCCTTGGCCCGGATGTGGGCTTCGCCCTGGAGTTCTGTGGGGATGAGGGCCTGGGTGGTGACGTCGCCCGCGCCCAGGTCTTCTTCCAGGGCCAGGTCGATGAGGCGGTCGATGAAGGGGGAGGAAAGGAAGCTCGGCATGTCAGTCATAGTCCTCGGTCCAGTGGATGGTGCAGGGGCCATCAAAGGATTGCGGTTGATCGGGCTCCCGGGACTTAAGGCAATCCGCATCGCATTCCTGGCGGGCGGCGTCCCAGTAGGGGCATCTGTCGTAGATGCAAAAGCCCATGTCGGGGATAGGGCAGAGAATATCGTCGATAGTGGTCATTTTGTTGGTTTTCCGTTTTCCGCAAAAGAAACCGTCTAATAGTTTTTCAGGGCAGGTTCTCATGGGCCTGCGGCGAACCCGTAAAACATGAAAAGCTTGCCCCCCTCACCCCAGCCCTCTCCCCCCGCCAGTCGGCGGCAAGGAAGGAAGGCACACCCTGGGCGGGGGGAGAGGGGGTAAGTCCAGGGCACACACTGGTTTTTTACTGGTTACTGGCCACTTTTCGGAGTAGTTCTCGGCCTCCATCCGTGGTTCGAATTTTATCGTTCAATCCGTTTTTCCACAAGGAAGGGTTTATCTTGAGGTTTAAAATCTTCCGGGGTTCGCCGGGATTGGCGATGCTGACATACAGACGGGGCGCGCCCCCGACGGGCTGAGCGACAATCCAGGTGGCCAGGGTGCGAGCCTTCGTGGGTGTGCTGCCGCTGCGCCAGATGCTGTTATCCGGGCCGTCTTGGCGATCCTGGCTGAAGGTCAGGAATTCCTCCAAGGTAAAAGGGTGGGGCTGAAGGGACAGCAGCCGGTCGATGCGGCAGTAGCGAATCCGGCTGCTGATATTGGGTTTTTGATTATATTCCTGAAATTGGGGGTCCAGGTAGTGATTGGTGTGGCCGAGGACGCCCTGGGCCGTGACCTTTACCGCCACCCGGCCCTGGGGCGCGACTTCGACGACCGCAATTTTGCGGCCGTCGGCCAGCATCTGGAAGACGGGGGCCGCGGCCTGCAACAGGTCCGGCCGGGCCAGGACTGCGTCCACGGAGGCGCATTGTTCCAAGAGGGTCTGGGTGAGGCCCTTGGCCCCGTGTTTATCTTTTTGGTCAACGAGGGTGCTGGCGGTAGCCCCTACCACTACCAGGCCTTTTTCGTTGATGCCGGCCACCGCGGGTTTATGGGGGCGGTCTGCGGTTACCAGGGCCAGATACCGGTAGCCGTCAGGGGGGGTGCGGACCTCCAGGGCGCTCCGCCGGGGGGGGCGGTCCCGGTTTTTAACGATGATGGTGCCGCCATCCTCTACGCTGCTGCCCACGGCTGCGAACAGGGTACAGGCAGAGGAGGGGATGGCCGGCGTCAGGGTTAAGAGAAACCAGGCAGCCAGAACCAGAGATAAGGATTGTAATTTACTCCGGGTTTTCGTCATCAGAAAAGGTTATTTCGTCTAGGGAGGGGTCGGTGCTGAAGGCGAGGCCCTCACCATTACAGCCCTCCTCCGGGTCCCAGAAATTGCAGCGCTCCTTAACACAGGGGCCGATGTTGGGGAGGGGGCAGTGGGGGGTGGGGTCGGGGGTCATATTCTTCCTTAAATACTTTTCGGATACAGCGGGAAGAGGTCATTTAGCGATATTTCATCTCCATCCTCTTTCCAGTGAAGCTTTCCGCCGTCTTTCAGGAAATATCCCAGCAATTGATGGACAAGACTTATGGCCAACTCTAATGCCTGCCAGGAGTCTTGTCCGATAATATCGCGGAGATTTTCGTGCAATCCTTCAATTCGGACTGGACACGCCCAGGAAACATCATCAACCTCGTAAGGATTCTGCAAAATAATACGGAGCTTCTTCTTCTTCCCTTCAGGAAAGACTGCAAAGATTTCTCGCTCGGCGATAATCTCGTTCAAGCCCTCAAAAGCCTCTTTGCTTTTTCGGCACAGGCGAGACGCCTGTGCCACCAGGTTTA
>DYJG01000170.1 GCA_020723225.1 Desulfobacca acetoxidans
CCGGGTGTTCGTGGACCCTCAGGGCCTGGCCCGGGCAGTTGGAGACGCAATGGAAGGGCTTCTTCTGGCATTCGAACCCCAGGCAGAGGTAGCTCTTGGGTTTGCGCAAGTATTTGCCGGCCTTGGTAAAGACGCCGTAAGGGCAGAGCTCCACGCACTTGCCGCATTTGACGCACTTGGTTTCGCTGCGGTAAACCCGGTATTTGCTCAACGGGTTCCGGAACCGGGCCGGAGTGGGCATGGGCTCCCAGGGCTGGCCGGAGGGAGTGGTCGGTAAGGCGATTACTTTTTTGGGCTTTGCCATGTGAATACCGTTTTACGTTTTACGTTTTTCGTTTTGCGTTAAAAAACAATAATGACAACGAGTTATATTATTTTGGGTTACAGCTTTTTAGATTTTTCGTTTTTCAAAAATTGCTTTTTCATCAGTTCTTAACGAAAAACGGAAAACAGAAAACGGAAAACCGTCTTTAAGTCGGTTCCCGCTTCGTCAGCTCCCCTTCCCGGTTGGCAAAGAGGGGCGCGAAGATTTCCTTTTCCAGGTCCTCGATGAACATGGCCCGGCCCACTTCACCCCGGAGGCGGCGCACTTCCCGCATGCCCATGGCCCCCATGATTTCCAGGAGCTGGTTGTTCCAGGCGCCGACCAGGTTCACCATCCGCTGGGCGCCCCGCTTGACGGTGAGGGTGTCGATTTCCACCGGGCACTTGCCGTCTTTGGTGCATTGGCGGCAGAGGCGGCACTCCAGGGCCAGCAGCAGGGGCAGGTCGGCAATGATGGCGTCCGCGCCGCAGATGATGGCCTTGGCCACGTGCTCCGCCAGGGCGATGCCGCCGCTGACCAGCAAAGTCACCGTGTCCCGCAGCTTGTTTTCCACCAGCCGCAGATGGCAGCGGCGGATCAGGTCTTTGAGGTGCAGGTCCTGGGACTCTCCCAAGCCCCGGGCCTCTTCGGAGGCATAAATGTGGATGGCCTCCGCGCCGGCCGCGGTCAACTCGGCCACCCGGTCCACCACCCGGCCGTCCGCCGGCGCCTTGATGCTGATGATCAGCTCGGGATAGCGTTTTTTCACCGCCTCCAACTGTTGCAAAACTTCGGGGTGGTCCAGAACCTCGATGATCCGCACCTGGGCCAGGAGGGGATCGTTCAGGTCCAGGGAGCCGGCGGTGTAAGAAGGCATGACCAGGTCCGCGATTTTCGCGCTAATCGCGGTCAGGCGTTCCCGGGCCACAATGGCCAGGGTGCCCAGTTCGAGCGCGGCGTGGGTGATGATCTCCTGGATGTTCCCGGGATTGGCGCCCAGGGAGGGCGCGGCCAGGAGGATGGGCAGGGGCAGTTCCAGCAGGGGAGGGGAGGGCCAGGTCAGTTCCCCGTTGCTGTCAAAGGTGAGGAACATGGGCTTGCGGCCCAAATCGATGCTGGTGCTGATATATTCCCGGCCGTGGATGCCGTCCCGGGTGGGGCGGACGATTTCCGACATGTCGGTCCAGAAGGAGTCGAACCCCGGTCCCGAAAAAGGGCCGCCGTAACCCGCGCCGGAAACCGGAATCTTGCCGGTTTCCGCCTGGTACCAGGTGGCGGCCAGGATTTCCGGAGTCCAATAGGCATCGCCGATGCGGGCATACTGGGGATTGCTGGCCTTGAAGATCAGTTCCCGGGGGCAGCCCTGGACGCAGCGGTAGCAGTCCCGGCACATCTGGTCAATGGTGTCCACGAACTGGGAGGGGTCGAAACCCCTTTTCCGGTAGGCGTCCACCGGGCATTGTTCTTTGACGCAGCGGGCGCAGCGCAGACAGCCTTCGGCCCAATCGATGATGGTGTTCTTCGCCAGGGGGCTGAAGCGGGGAGGCACCGAGCGCACATGGATATGATACTTGGCTGGCACGGGGACACCTCCTACTTGGCCGACCGGCGGGCCGCAGTGTTGGGCGCCCGGCGCAGCGGGCTGGCGCCCAGGGCCTGAACGCGGTCACTGATTTCGGCAATAATGGCGGCCAACGCGGATTCATCGCCGGGGGTCAGGACGGATCGCCCCACCCGGGCCGGCTCCAGGCCGATCTCAGCCAAATATTTCTTGGTATAGGCCATGCGGCCGCCGGCTCGATGGCTTCCCTCATTATAGCGGCAGAGTTGCTCTTCACAGCCGATGACCCACACCAGATCCACCGGGGTGGCCAGGGTGCGCAGCAACTGGAAGGCTTCCATCTTGCTGCTGCAAGGCTCAGGCAGCACCCGCAGCCGCACCTCGCCGCCGCGCCACAAACTTTTTACCGCGTCCGGCTCCGGCACCGCCTGCTGACAGGCAAAAACCACGACTTCCATGGACATAGAACTTACGCCTCAAGTGAAATGGGGGCCAGAGGGGATTTCCCCTTCTGGCCCAGGATTTACCATAGGAAACTTATATACAAATAATATACCAGATACTCTCCAATCCCGGCAACAAGTTACCTCCGGAATTAGAGTATGGGCAGATAGCGATCGATTTCGTATTGGCTCACGTGCATGCGGTAGCGGTCCCACTCGATCTTTTTGTTCTCGATGAACTTGGTGAAGATGTGGTCGCCCAGGGTTTCCTTAATGAGGGCGCTCTTTTCCAGCTCTTTCACGGCTTCGTCCAGACTGCCCGGCAGTTCGACGATGCCCTTCTTTTTCCGGTCTTTTTCGGACATATGGTAAATGTCCTCTTCCACCGGCTCGGGCAGCGGGTATTTATTCTCGATGCCTTTCAGGCCCGCGGCGATCATGACTGCAAAGGCCAGATAGGGATTGCAGGCCGGATCAGGCGCCCGGTATTCGCAACGGGTGGCCGCTTCTTTGCCGGGCTTGTACATGGGCACCCGGACCAACGCGGAGCGGTTCCGCCGGGCCCAGGAGACGTATACCGGAGCCTCGTAGCCGGGTACCAGGCGCTTGTAGGAGTTGACCCACTGGCTGCAGATGGCGGTGATCTCCCGGGCGTGCTTCAGCAGACCGGCGATGTAGCTCTTGCCTTCCGCGGACAGGTGGTACTTGTCGTTGGCGTCGTAGAAGGCGTTCTTGGTGCCTTTGAACAGGGACTGGTGGGTGTGCATGCCGCTGCCGTTGATGCCGAAGATGGGCTTGGGCATGAAGGTGGCATAAATGCCGTTCATCATGGCCACGGCCTTGACCGTGGCCCGCAGCGTCATGGTCTTGTCGGCCATCTTCATGGCCTCGTCGTAGCGCATGTCGATTTCGTGCTGGGAGTCGGCCACCTCGTGGTGGCTGTATTCGATGCGCACCCCCAATTTTTCCAGCGCGAAAATGGTCTCCCGCCGCAGGTCGTTGCCGACATCCAAGGGCGGGGCGTCGAAATAGCCGCCCCGGTCCAGGACCTCGGGAGCTTCGTTGTTGGCGAAGTAAAAGAACTCCAATTCCGGTCCCAGGTAGGAGATGTAGCCCTTCTCGGCAGCCTTGGCGAGCACTCTTTTCAAAACATAGCGGGGGTCGCCGGGATAGGGCGAACCTTCTGGCTGCAGGATATCGCAAAACATGCGGGCTACAGGTTGTTCGTCCGGCCTCCAGGGCAGGAGCTGGAAGGTGGTGGGGTCAGGCTTGGCGATCATGTCGCTTTCTTCGATGCGGGAAAACCCCTCAATGGAAGAGCCGTCGAACCCCATACCCTCGGTCATACCCTCATCCAGTTCAGAGGGGCGGATGGAGAAGCTTTTCAGCATCCCTAAAACATCGGTAAACCATAGCTGGATAAAGCTGACATTCTGGTCCTTGACGCACTTGAAGACATCTTCAATGGTCTGGCAATTCACGGCGATCCCTCTCTTTTATTGATTTGAATAGCTAACGACATAACAATAATCATACCACCTGGAAAAATCAATAATATCATGGAGATTTGGAAAAAATTAGAAAGAAGCTTATTACGTAATTGTCAATTTATGGAAGATTTTGCTACAAATATGTTTTAAACCATTTAGCTATAACAGCAAAGAGAGAATCCGGAGAGATATGGAGAAAAGATTTAAGCCCTGGCGGAAACCGCCAGGGCTTAAATCTTGTTTTGTTTTTCTGTGTCCTTTCTGACGTGGCGGTAAAGCTTACCGCCGATAGCCCAGGATTTTTTCCACTTCCGCGGCATCGGAGTCCATAACATAAGGGATGCCGGAGATCTTGGCCGCGTCTTCGGTCAAGGCCACCAGGTCGTCCCGGGTGATGTGCTCCAGGGAGAACTTCCGGGCCCCGGCCATGAACTGCTGCAGGCCCTGGGTCATGCGGCTGATGTAGCTGTACATGCCGATGGCCCCCGCGGGGATGCGGCCGTACTTGCCCAGGGGGTATTTGCGCCGCAGAGCCGCGGCCTCGGCGAAATGCTCCAGATAGGCCTCTTTCAGGTCCCGCTCCTCCCGTTCGCACTTTTCCCGGAGCTTCTTGCCCTCAAAGTTCCCCACCATGGCCGCGGTCATGATGGAGCGGCCCATGCACACCAGCTTCACGAAAGGCGCGGCCAGGGCTATGGCCTTAAACACATGGTCTTCCAGAGACAGGCCGCCGGCGATGGCGCAGGCCGGGACGAATTCGCCCTTGCTCTTCAAGTGCGACAGGTATTCATAGAGGAGGCATTCCAGGTGCACGGTGGGGATGCCCCATTCGTTCATCATCCGCCAGGGGCTCATACCGGTGCCGCCGCCCGCGCCGTCCACGGTGAGGAGGTCGATTTTCGCCTGGGACGCGAACTTCACCGCCCGGGCCAGGTCCGCGGGCCGGTAGGCCCCGGTCTTGAGCGACACCCGCTTGGCCCCGACGCGGCGCAGGTGCTCCACGGTCTTATAAAACTCGTCTTCATCCACCATGCCCAAACGGGAATGGCGCTCGAACTCCCGGATACCCCGGACCTTATACTGCTCCTGGGTCATGGTGTCGTGGGGATCGGGCAGCACAATGTAGCCCCGGTCCCGGAGCTGCTTGGCCCGCTCGAGATTGGGGAGCTTGACTTCGCCGCCGATGTTCTTGGCCCCCTGGCCCCATTTCAGCTCAAAGAACTCCACCCCCAGCTTCTCGATGACGTACTCGGGCACACCCAACCGGCCATCCTCCACGTTGGCCTGGACGATGATGTCGCCATAGCCGTTATACCACTTCTTAAAAATCTTCACCCGGCGCTCCATCTCCGGGGAGTGGACAATGCGGCCTTTCTTGATTTCGCTCTTGGGGTCCATGCCGCAGACGTTTTCGCCGCAGACCAGGATGATGCCGCTGATGGCCGCGCCGATGGCCATGGACTCCCAGTGGATGCGGGCGATGTCCGTGGAGCCCAGCGCGCCGGTGAAGGCCGGGAACGCCAGCTTCACCTTGTGCTTTTCGCCGATCTCCACCTGGGTGTTCACCGCCGGGAAGATGGCCTTATCTGAATCCGCGGGCATGCCGACGGCGCCCACGCAGGTGCCCTGGATGTTGAAGTAGGAAAAGTCGCAGGGGTAGTCTTTATCCGCACCCGCGGTGACTTTCCCGAAGGGCATGGGGTAGAGGAGTTCCCGGCCCCGGACTGCGGAGCGGCCGATTTCACAGGGTCCGGGACAGCCATCGAGACAGGTGACACAGATGCCGGAAACCGGGGCGGGCATCACCCGGTTCTTGGTAAGGGTGGCAGGACTGCGATTGGGGTTGCTGATAGTCATGGTTATCACTCCTTTGCGATATGGTCTTGAGGCAGAAAGGGGTGAAAACCAAGCCAAATAGATAAATTTATGCAAAAAATAAGCCAGCTCCGGGCTGGCTTATTTTATTAAGAAATTCCGGGAGTTAATCGCCAGTGATCAAAATCATAAACTAATTAATAATACATAGTTGTTAGTTTTACTGATAATTACCACCATAATTGTTAATTATCAATAATTATTTTTAGCAAAACTAATTTTTTGCGAAAAAGTAAACTGTCCCGAAAAAAGAGAACTCCGGTAGATGGCCCCGACTTCTTGACGTCCGGCGGCAAAATCCCTAAAATATTTCGAAATCGAGACCTCTGTAAAAACCTCTCTTCTGTCATTCTGAACGG
>DYJG01000171.1 GCA_020723225.1 Desulfobacca acetoxidans
CCACGGGACGGCCTTGACTGTCGCCCCGGGACGCACTTTCATCAGGCCCTCGACTATCACGCGTTCTCCCGGCTCGAGACCCGAAGAAACGAGCCATTGGTCGCCGAGGGCGCGATTGAGTTTCAGCATCCGCATCTGCACCTTGCCGGAGTCATCCACGATCAGGACGTAAGGCTCTCCCTTGGGATTGCGGTTCACCCCTTGTTGGGGGACCAAGATGGCTTGTTGGGCGATACCCTCCTGGACCGAGGCCCGCACGAACATGCCCGGCAGGAGCAGATGGCTCGGATTCGGGACAACGATGCGCAGGGTGAAAGAGCCGGTGGCCTGATCCACCGTAATATCGCGGAACTGCAGGGCGCCTGCCTGGGGGCACAGGTTGCCGTCTTCCAGGAGGATGCAGACCTTTCTGCCGTTTTTGCTGTCAGCCGCGAGCCGGCCGGTTTCCAGGTGGCGTTTCAACCGCAGCAGTTCGGCCGACGATTGGCTCACATCCACGTAAATGGGGTCGAGTTGTTGGATGGTGGCCAGGGCTAATGCCTGATACGCGGTCACCAGGGCGCCGTCCGTCACCGAGGATTTGCCGATACGCCCGGATATGGGCGCGGTGACCCGGGTATAGCCTAAATTAATGCGGGCCGCTTCCACCTGCGCTTTCCAATACTCGATCTCGGCTGCGGCCTGTCCCATGGCCGCGGCCGCGTCATCATAGTCCTGCCGGCTGACGGCCCTGTCGGCCAGCAATTCCTTATAGCGTTCGGTTTTCAACCGGATGGACGGCAGATTGGCCTGGGCCTTGCCCAGGGAGGCCTTGGCGGAATCAAGGGCCACCTGGAAGGGAGCGGGATCGATCTGGTAAAGCAATTGTCCGGCTTTGACATCGGATCCTTCTTTAAACAGGCGCTTCTTGATAATGCCGTTGACCTGGGGGCGGATTTCCGCCACCAGGTAAGGGGACGTCCGGCCCGGCAACTCGGCGGTCAGTTCCACCTGCTGCGGCTGAATGGTAACCGTGGCCACTTCCGGAACCTGGTTCGGGCCCCCTTGCTGTCCCAGTCCGCTGCCGCAGCCGCCCAGCAAAAGTGTCAGCGCCATTAAAGCCACAACCCATTTCAATGGTTCATAGTCGTTCACGCACCAACGCATCAGAAATCTCCCCAGAGCTCTGTCGGGATGCTAATCCCGGGTAGAATCGGCATAATTCTTCATTTTTATGGATTTTTTATGCCAGTAGGCCGCCTTGGCATGGTCCTGGGGAACGCCTTCGCCCACCAGATACATGTTTCCCAGGGCCGCCTGGGCCGGAGTGTTGCCCTGTTCCGCCGCTTTTTTATACCAGGTTGCGGCCTGCTGCAAATCTTTCGGCACTCCCTGCCCGTGGAAATATTGAAGACCGAGGCGATATTGCGCGTTGGCCTCGCCTTGCTCCGCGGCTTTGGCGAACCAGGCCGCCGCCTTCTGGATGTCGGGAGCCACCCCGTAGCCCTGCTCATACATTAAACCCAGATGGTATTGAGATCCGGCGTCGCCGGCTGCGGCTAACCGCTGCATATTGGCAAATTTCTGTTCCCGGGTCTCGGTATCGGCACAAGAAACAAGACCAAAAGCCAAAAGAGAAAGAACCAAGACCGAAGTCCCTGCTTTCATGGCCACCGCCTTTATAGTTAGTTGTTTAACAGTTAACTTATTAACTTATACACGAAAAAAAATTTAGGAAATATTCCGATAGATTTTATTGAGAGTATTTTCCATTGATTCTATTTCCCTGGCTAACAGGCCGTCGAATACTTTTTCCACCAGTTGCAGTTTGAGGGGATGGACCTTGTCTACCAACTGTTTTCCCTCTTCGGTCAGGAAGATGGAATATCTCCTGCGGTCGGCTGCCTGGCGCAAGATTAATTTTTTCCGCTCCAAGATATCCAGCATCCGGCTGATGTTGGGCTTGTCTTTAAAGAGGACGTTGCCGATCTCTTTTTGAGAGAGCCCCTCCTCTTCCCTTAGAAGGCTCAGAATCGCGCATTGCTCCGGGGTAACGTCAAAACCATGCTCCTTCAGGAACCGTTCGAAAGCCCCCTTCATCGCCAAGGCGGTGCGGTAAATGATAAAGCCGGTGGTTTGTTCGATGCTGTATTTCTTGGTCATAGAGGCTCACTCACGCTTTTAGTTAATATATTAACTGATAAAAAAATCAAGATAATTTTTAAGGCGACACAATGGGCGGGAGGTGTCCTGACGGCAAAAACTTGCCAAGGGTGGGCAATTATAGCTTAATTAAAGAAATTCCGGATATTTTCACTCAGAAATCCCTATCTATTTGCCTCTTTCCAACTCGTTATATTTTTTAATGACTTTGTCGGTAATATCGATGGACTTCTGGGAATAGCCGACATTCTCGTTCGTAAGGATCAATACGAATTTCTCTTCCTGGCCGATGGTATCCAGGACCTTTCTGACATGTTCCACCACCACTTTCCGCAGTTCCGCGGCCTTCTTCTTAACCTCCTCATCAGCCGCGGCCACCGATTTCTGATATGCAACCGCAGCCTTATTGAATTCCTCTTTTTTCGCCTTGGAGGGTTCGCGTTCGAGGCCCTTTTTCAGCTTCTCCACCGTCTCAGCCTTGTTTTTTAATGCGGCCTGTCTGGCTTTCACCAGGTCGTTGACTTCGGCATTGGCTTTTTTGCCTTCATTGGATTCATTGATTGCCTTGACCACGTCCACCACCCCGATCTTCGGCGGCTCGCCGGTGCAGGCGATGATGGTAAACAGAAATAATCCCATGAGAACATAACCAAGTCTGTGCAATCTTTTATCCTTTCCTAAGGCCGTTGGCGCGCCCTCTATTCTAGCAGCCGATAGCGGATAAGCGGACTTTCCGGGTGGCAGCAAACGCGAGCCCCCCGCGTTTATATCCGTTGCCTGCAGGTTTGGCAACAGGAATTACTAATCCCCGGGCAGGCCGGATTATCTTCCTTTACCCGTCAGAAGGAAATTTTGAGCTGGCCGGTCACTGCCTGGGACACGAAGCTATTTCCCAGGTCCGCGCCGTAGCGCAGGGACGCGGAGATCCCCGCCTTGCTGACGAAGGCGGCTTCGGCTCCCAAAACGGCCCGGTTTTCTCCCAGACTCCGGCTGTTCATGGCAATACCCACAGTGGGCGCGCCTTGGAACGCGGCCGATATTTGAGCTGAGTACCAGATCCGTGGCATTGGGAATGAGAAGCTGATTTTTCATGACCGCGGTATGGGGGGCTAACAGGCTCAGGCCCGTGTAGTCACCGCCCCCGGCTGCGGAGATGATCAAATCCTGATGGGACCCCGGCCGGATGGATAAGAGATTGAGATGGTGTAACTCCATCTTGGGGGGTAAAACTTATCGGCCCTGATATGCAAGCTGAACCCCAAATCGGACCACGGCCCATGGTAACACAATCGTTTAACATATGCTCAAGTTGATTCCGATAATCCGAACCTAAATCTCTTCATCGGTAGATTCCTCCCAAAAATGTAATTTTTCCAACTAATTAAGCATATTCAATTAAGATAGTCTGGCAGGAAGTAATCAACCGAATAACTTGCCGAGAGCAAGAATTATCGTTGGGGTTGAGAAAGATGCAGATATGGTTCTGGTTGATAAAATATGGTTTTGGTGCAGGGCAATATTGAGATTTTAAAAAGAAGCCCTTCTGCTGTTAAGAAGCCTTGATACCGGTGTATCCGGCCAAGGCTGAAGCATTTGGTTTCAATCCAGGGACGACAGCCCTTCCCGGATGGCGTACTTGGTGAGTTCGGCGACGCTGAAAATTTGCAGTTTGTGCATGATCTGCATGCGGTGGGTTTCCACGGTTTTGATGCTGATGATGAGGTGGTCGGCGATCTGCCGGGAGCTCTTGCCTTCGGCCATGAGCTGCAAGACTTCCCGCTCCCGGGGGGTCAGGACCGAAAAGACCGACTCGTCTCCCCCGCCCTGGAGGTAGTCCTTGACCACAATATTGGCGATCTCGGTGCTCAGGTAAACCTTGCCCCCCAGCACCATGCGGATGGCGGTGGCCAATTCCTCGAAGGCCGAATCCTTCAAGAGATACCCCGAGGCCCCGGCCTTGAGCATGTTCATGACAAAGCGCCGGTCGCAATGCATGGACAAACCGATGACCTTGACCCCGGGGGACTCGGCCAGGACCTGGCGGGTGGCTTCGATGCCGTTCAAGTCCGGCATGCCCACGTCCATGATGATCACCTGGGGAGAGAGCTCCCGGGCCAGGCGCACGGCCATGCGGCCGTCGTCCGCCTCGCCGATCACCTCGATGTCGGCTTCGCTCTCCAGCATGGTGCGCAGCCCTTGCCGGACAATCTTATGGTCGTCTGCCAGGATGATCTTGATGGCCACTTTACGACACCTGAGATTTCCTTTCTTCCTCCCATAGGGGGATCACCAGGGAGATCCGGGTACCCTTACCCGGCGCGGATTCCACTTGCAGGCTGCCGCCCAGGTGCTGGAGACGCTCCTTGATGCTGAACAGCCCGAAGCCTCCCTGTTTTTTGATCTCCACACCGATGGCGGGAGGAGTGAAACCGACGCCGTCGTCGCCCACTTCGATGGTCAGGTTGTGCTCCTCCCGGCCCACAACCACCCTGAGACTGGGGGCGTGTCCATGTTTGACGGAGTTGAGCATCAACTCCCGCACCACCTTGAAGATGAGCACCCGGTTTTCATTGTCCAGGGGTTTGGGCTCCGGACTTTTGCTTACCTCCACCATGAGGCCGTGCTGCTCCTGGAGGTGCTCCCCGAACCATTCCAGGGCCGGTTCCAACCCCAGTTCGTAGAGGATGGGGGGGCTGATTTCGAAAGTCAGGGAGCGGGTGGATTTGATCACCTGCTCAACCAGGTCCCGCACTTCGTTCACCGGCTTTTCCAGGTCGGTGTCCCGGGCTTTGTTCCGCAGCGCCCCCAGCTTGATCTGGGTTAAGGCCAGAATCTGGCCGATGTGGTCATGAAGTTCCGTGGCCAGGATGCGCCGCTCCCGTTCTTCGGCCAGGGAGAGTTGCGACGCCAGGGAGCGGAGCTGTTCCTGATAGCTGCGGATTTTCTCCTCCGCTTCTTTTTGGGGTGTCAGGTTCTCCACCATGGCCACCGCGAACTGGTCTTCTCCCGTCGCGCTCTTCACGAGGGAGACGGTGATGCGCGTCCAAACCATGCGGCCGTGGCGGGGGACCAGGCGGACCTCGAGGCTGAAGGAGTTCCGGCCGCCTGCCAGCAGTTGCTGCACGAGTTCCTGGTAGTCCTGGGCTGCATCGGGGGGCAGCACCATGGTGAAAGACAGGTGGCGCAGCTCCTCCCGGCTGAAGCCCAACATCTCCTGGAGCGCCGGGTTGCTCTCCACCAGACGTCCCTGCATGTCCAGCAGGGCTATTCCCGTGGTGGCCCCTTCAAAAATAGCGCGGGAGCGGGCTTCGCTGTCTCGGAGAGCCGAAATATACTCTTTGATCACCAAATCAGACACTCCCTCACCGAGAAAGGTCTTGTTAGCGCTGACCTCGCGCACCGCCCGGGCCAGTTCCTCAAAAACGCAATCCTTCAACAGAAAGGCGGAAACCCCGGTCTTTAACAGATTCAGGGCAAAACGCCGGTCGGCATGGGTGGACAGGGCAATAATCTTAACCCCGGGAGAATTGGCCAGAATGCGGCGGCAAATCTCCAAACTACCGACATCGGGCATGGTCACGTCCATGACCACTACGTGGGGGGACAGGTTCCGGGCCAGGCTTTCGGTGGCCTGCCCGTCCTCCGCCTCCGCCACCACTTCCATGTCTTTCTCTCCGGCCAGCAAAGCATAAAGGCCTTGGCGCACCATACTATGAGGATCAGCCAGGAGAATTCTGATAGACATAAAAATTCCTTGACCGGCAGCCCCGGGGCCTCAAGGCGGCGTTTGCCGGATTCAGGCCCCTGACTGCCCTTATATTAGTAAGATATTCGAAGCCCAGCGTCCATAAAAATTTCCGCGCCTGCGTC
>DYJG01000172.1 GCA_020723225.1 Desulfobacca acetoxidans
AGAGCAGCAGCAGGCAGGCCAGGACCATGATTTCCGCCCGCTGGGTGGAAGGCGACCCCCCCGCCATCCAGGCATAAGCCACCACCGGCGCCGCGGAGATCAAAGTGGAGATTTTCACCGCGTTGATCCGGAGCAACAACCAGGGAAAACGCCTCAGCCCCCAGAAGCAAAGAAAATAGGTCACCATAGCCACCGCGCCCAGATGCATGCCGTTGATCACCAACAGGTGGCTGGTGCCGGTGCGGCTGAAGGCCTGGCGCATCTGAAGGGTGATTTCCCCCTGGTCCCCCAGGAGCATGGCCAGGTACATGGCCCGGGGCGCAGGGGGCAGCTCTGCCAGCAACATGCGAATGGACCCCCTGAGGCGCTCCCTTAAGGGGGAGGCCCCGGCGTTGGCAAGGACGATCAAATCCTCCGGCTGCCGCAGGTGTGCTACCCGGAAGATGCCGTCCGCAGCCAGATACCTGGCCTGGTCGAAGCCCCCCGGATTTTTCGGCGTCCGGGGGGGCCGGACACGGGCCTTGAGGACCACGGCCGCGCCCACCGGCGGGGGGGTAAGCGGAGGCGCGGTCACCAGCAGTTTGCCTGTGACCGGACTCCAGCCCGCCGGCTCCCGCCGGGCTTCGGCCTCCAGGAAGAGTTGCACACCGTGGGCCCCGATTTTGGCAGGCCGGTACAACTTGCCGCTCAAAGTGAGATCCTGCTCCAGGGGAAGACGCGTGAGGTGCTGCGTGGGAAAAAGGGGCTGCTGGGCCTGCTGATAAAAAGCTACGCCCAAGAGAAAGAACAAGGCCAGGGGCAGCCAGGCCGCGGGGCGCCGGGTCCACCAGGCCAAGGCCAGGAGCAGCCAGAGGGTCGCCGCCCCTGCCATGACCCAGCCCGGGGGAACCCTTAGGCCCCAGGAAGGCGCGGCCACCCCCAGAATGAACGCCAGCGTTACCCAGACCAGGGGCCGGGCCGGTTGGCGGTCCGGTGACTCAGGGAGGACGGAAGAGTGGTTTTCGGTTTTCGGTTTTCGGTTTTCGGTGGATGAGTTGGCGGAGGTAGTCATCATTAATGGACGTCGCCGATCGAAAAAAGAAAACGCCGGAAGCTATTTTTGTCTTAAAAACGAAGTATTGGCCAATTAAAGTTAAAGTACCGCATCACTTTGCCGATAAGGGAATTGAAGGGGATTAAAACCGGCTTGAATCAAGCTAAACCTGATTTAATAAAACTTCTGTATTGACAATTACTTACAAAATAATTAATAAATTATCCATGCGGATCAAAATCTTTCTCCTGGCCGCCGCCCTGCTTGCAATCGCCCTGAACGGCGCTAGTGCGTCTTCTCCCCAGGCGGGGGCCGACGGCTCCCTGGTCCTGGACACCAAAGACTCTCCCACGAAAATCAATTCCGGAGACACCTTATATGACATCCAAACCCTGAGCGGGGAAGTCCAGGCCTATATCTTTCATAACCGCACCCGGGTCTGGGCGCCTCAATACGTTTCCCGGGCCCGCAAGTCCGCCTGGGCCCCGCTGTCCAATCCCAAGCTGGAATTTCTGATCTCCAAATATTCCCAGCAATACCGGGTGGACCCGTCTTTGATCCGGGCGGTGATGCGCCATGAGTCGGGCTACAATACCCAAGCGGTCTCCCCCAAAGGCGCCCAGGGCCTGATGCAGTTGATGCCCGGCACCGCCGCGCTCATGGGAGTGCGGGACCCCTTCGACCCGGAGCAGAACATCGCCGGCGGCGTGGGCTATCTCAGGCATTGCCTGGACCGTTTCGGCCACAACGTGCCCCTGGCGGTGGCCGCGTATAACGCCGGGCCGGAAGCCGTGGCCAAGTATTGCACCATCCCTCCTTACAGCGAAACCCAGGCCTTTGTCCAAAACGTCCTGGGATCCTACCAGGCCTTCGGCGCCGCGCCCCCGGCCTCCGCTACGGGGGTAGCCGACCCGAAAAAAGGCAAGGCGCAAACCAAAGCCCAAGCCAAGGCCCCCATCCGCCCCAAGGGGCCGAAGATCGTAGAGATCAAGCCCAAAAAGAAGAGCCAGCCCCAGGCCGCCCAGAATACTGCAGAATAGGCACGCCGAAGAAGTTCAAGGTTCAAGGGTCAAAGTTTGGTCTGCGGCCCCTGTTGACCTTTAATAAGTTACGAGTGACTCAAAGGTTTTGGAAATTTTTGCTGCTCGCCAAAGGTCCTTTGGCCCCTCCGCAAGTAATGCAAAGTTCTCAGAAATTGTCTTTTAACTTTGAACCTTGAACTTTGAACCTTGAACTTAACCAAGGAAATCAGAACGAAATCCCCCCGCTTATTCTTTCCCTTTAGTCCAGGCCGCGGGCCAATTCTTGATAAACAGGTCCCGCTGCGGAAAAGGCATCTCGATACCTTCCCGTTGAAAGGACTCGAAGATGGCGGTATTCAACTCATGAGTGACCGCAATCCGGTTCCTGGGGGTATCGAGAAAGACCCAGATGGTGAAGTCCAGGGAGCTTTCGCCGTAAGCCTTAAAAAACGCCTCGGGAGCAGGGTCTTTCAGGACCCGGGGGTGGGCCAGGCAGAGGCCGGTGACCAATTGGGTCCCCCGCCTGACATCGGAGCCGTAACCCACGCCCACCTTCAATTCCAGGCGGTTCGGACCCCAGCCGTAGTGGGTCCAGTTGACGATCTTGCCGGAAAGCAGCTCCGAATTGGGGATGATGAGCACATAGCGGTCAAAGGTTTGGAAGATGGTGCTCCGGACCCGTATTTCCTTCACTTCCCCCCATTGGCCGTCGATGACCAGCATGTCCCCCACTTTGATGGGTCTCTCAAAGAGGAGAATCAGGCCGGAAATGAAATTATTGACGATGTTTTGCAGCCCGAAGCCGATCCCCACCCCCAGGGCGCCGGCGATCAGGGCCAGGTTGATTAAGGGAAAGCCCAGAATATTCAGGGCCGTAAGGCCGCCCACCAGCAAAATGACATAATGCAGGGTGGTGGAGATGGTGTAGCAAATGCCGGAGTCCCAGCCGGTGCGGGGGAAGACGCGGACTTCCATGATGCCCCGGGCCAGGCGTGAAAAATAGCCCGCCAGATAGAGCGCCAGGGCCGCGGCGGCGATGGTCAGGGGAGTTAACTGCACGGACCCCAAGGAGGGTCCCCAGTTGATCCATTGAAAAAGCCAGGCCAGCTTGGAGGCTTCCAGACCCCAGGCCTTCATGGCCAGCAGGAGAGCCGCGGCCCCCACCACCACGGAGATGCCCCGGCGGATCAAGCGGTGCACCCTCCGGAGCATTTCCCCCCGTTGGGGGTAGCGCTTTCTCGCCCAACCCTTCTCCGGGTGCAGGAGATAGTGGAGCAGGCCTTCCAATCCCAGCCAGAAAAGGGCCAGCAATAAAAGGACGACGCCGGTAAAGGCCCCGGCCTGGGCCAGATAATTCGCCAGGTTTTGGAAGCCCAGGAGGTCAGTGAGAATAATGGCGGCCAGAAGAAGCCAGACCAGGCTGCGCAGGGTGCGGATCGCGGCCGGCTGCTTAATCCAGTGAGGCCATGGCAGTTCCGGGAGCAGCTTTTCCAGATACTGCCACCGCAGCAGCCACATGGCCCAACCCAAGAGGCCGATCCGGAAAAGGTGCCCGAGAAATTGGCGGCTCCCCGGGGGGAATTCCAATAATCCGGCGCTCGCCAATCCCCAGGCGCCGACCAGCAGGTAGGCCAGCAACAACTGGAGGTAGCGCCGGTAAAAAGCGGCGGTGACGGCATCCAGGGGCAGCAGGCCCCCGGCTTCCTCTCCGCTGAAAGCCAGCCGCAGCCAATGGCGGCCGAGACGCAGGATTCCCAGGACCCCCAACAGGTAAAACAGGACGCGGGCAGCCGGGAACTCCCACAGCCCCAGACTCCACAGAGACAACCCCACCCAGAGGACCAGGGCCAGGAGAAAGAGGTGGCTCGCCAGAACTTGGCCCAGGCTGAGGATCGTCCGCTCTCCCCGGGTATGGCCTTTTTTCCGCCAACGCGCGAGGCGCGGCTTGACCGCGGCCGCCAGACGGCCCATGCCCCAGGCCAGCAGTCCCACCAGGGCCAAAAGGCCGATCAGGGCCGCAAGATGCTCCTGCAAAAAAGCGGTAAAAGCCCCGGAGGCCCTCATTGCCGCCAAACGGGTAAAACTTAAGGAAGGCAATGACCGGAGGGCCTGCCACATCCTGGCGGCCTGCTCTTGAAGAGAAAGCCGCTCCTGGCGTTTCAGCAGTTCCGCCTTCCAGACGGCGTCCAGGTAAGATTGCAGCTCGGTCCGCAACTCGGAGACCAATCCCTTATCCTGCTCCAGCAACCGGGATTCTTTCCCCAGGGCTTCCAGCAATTGCCCGGCGGCCTCCTGGGCCGCGGCCGCGCCCTTTTGGTAGCGCTGCTGGGCCAGCTTCATCTCCTTGGACCGGGCCACGGGATGGCGGCTGCCCTGGAGCCGGGCCACTTCCGCCTGGAGAGCGGCCTGGGAGGCCTCCCGGGCGGCCTGCTCCTTCTTCAGGGCCTCCGTTTCCAGGGCTAACTCCTTCAGCCGCTTGTCCAGCCGCTCCGCCTGTTGGGAATAAGTTTTTAAAGACTCTTCCGTTTGCACCAGGGGCAGGCCGGTCACCGCCAGGGAGGCCTTAAGCGCGGCAATGGCGGCTCTCCGCTCCTGAGAATCCTTCTCCGCCTGGGACCAAGCCTTGTTCGCCAGGGCAGCCCGGGATTTTAGGGCCGCGGCCTCCTTTTCCAGGCCCTCGGCGCCTTCCGTCAGGATCCGGGGCAGGACCTCCGGCGCAGTGGCGGGCGCGCCGATTTTTTCGGGAGTCCGGGGCTTCTCCTGGGACAAACCGGTTGCCGGGCAGCCCAGGAGCAGCCAGAAAGCTATGACTGCGGTTGACAACAATCTGAAGGACAAGGCAGGCATGCAGCCTCCGGTTTAATTCTGAAAAAGTTCAAAGTTCAAGGTTGGTGCGATCGAGTAAATAAATAAGCACTCTTTACTCTCTTCGCGTCCTATTACTAAAAACAAAATCACCTCAGAGGCACCGCGAGCGCAGAGAAAGTATTTGGCGGTGTAAATCTTGAACTTGAGACTTCTGCGAAAGTCCCCCCACTTGTCATTCTGAGGAAGCGGAGCGACCGAAGAATCTCGCTTTTGGCGGCAAGGCTTTTCCCGGCGATGCTGAAGGTTACAAGCAGATCGGAAATCCTATCGTCCCAAAACAAGATTCTTCACTCCGCTTCGCTCCGTTCAGAATGACAGAAGAGTGACTTTCGCAGAGGTCTCCACTTTGAACTTTGAACTTTGAACTATATTTTATGCCGCACCGGGCTCTAAAAAGAGAATCTGCGTGCTGTCGTCGTAGGCCAGCAGTTCGGCGTAGCGGCCCCAGTCGATGGCGGTGTCCAACTGGCGTTCGGCTTCCTCTTCGTGAAATTCCAGTTCCAGGGCTTTCTGGACCACGTCCCACTCCATCTGTTTCTTATCGCTGGCTCTGAGCAGGCTCAGCAGCCATTTAAACAAGGGCAGGCGGCGGATGCGGGTGGCGAAGATCTCTTTGCGGGAACGGATGGAGGCCTCCGCAAAGGTTTCTCCCAGAGGGTTGAGGGTGATGTCGCCGTAGGCCACAGTGGCGAACCCCAGGAGTTCCGCGGCCTCGATGAGCCGCAGCAGTTCGTCCGAATTCACCTGGAGTTCCTGGGCCAGGGCGTAGATGTCCGCCCGGTTGTTGGGCATGTTGTCCAGGTGTTCCAGCAGCCCGGAGAGGTCGTCGATATTGATGTGGGGCAGGGCCCGGGTGCGGCCCGGCTCGCCGGGCGCGGTGCCCAACTCCACGTGTTCCGGCTGGGTCTGGCCCGCGAGAACCATGTAAACCCGGTCCACCAGGTTCAGAAATTTGGGGTCCTTGCGGTTCCGGGGCAGGGGCAGGTCCACCTTGAGGTTCATGATCACCCGGCCCGGGTCCTTGTCCATGACCACGATGCGGTCCGCCATGAATACCGCTTCTTCAATGTTGTGGGTG
>DYJG01000173.1 GCA_020723225.1 Desulfobacca acetoxidans
TCGTGATCCTTACTTTGACCGCCGTCGCCTGCTTCTGGGGGGTAGAGTTTCTGGAGGGCCACCGGGGCCGGGCGGCCGGGAGAACCCCAGGAGCCTTACTTCCCGCCGTCAGCGTGGGGGGGGTCGTTCTGGCCCTGGGACTCACGTTCTTTTCCGCACCCCAAGGGCCCTCCGTCGGCCAGACTTCGGAGGAGGCCGCGCTGATCGCTCAGGTGGAAGGCGGCCAGGACCACCTGGAACCGGAAGAATTGGCCGACCGCTTGATGCGAGGCGAGCCAAATTTTCTGGTAGTGGATATCCGTCCCGTCGGGGAATATCGGGCTTTCCATATTCGGGGCGCGGTGAATATCCCTTTGAGCAAACTGTCCGAAGAGCTGGAACCGCATAAGAACCGGGGGGTGATAGCCCTCTACTCCAACGGCATGACCCATCCGGCCCAGGCCCGGGATTCCCTGCACCGCCAGGGTTACAGGAACGTCTTCCTCCTGACCGATGGCCTCCAGGGTTTTATGGAGCGTTGTTTGAAACCGGCGTCCCTGCGGAAAGAGCCGTTGACGCCGGAGGCCGCAGCCCGGGTCAGGGCTTGGCGGGCTTATTTCAGCCCAGGAACCGGCGTGCCCGCTGCCTCCTTGAGCCCTGGAGGCGGTCCCCGGTCTGACCAATTGCCTGCCTCACTCCCGGGTCTCGTGGGCTCCGATTGGCTGGCCCGGTATCTGGGCCAACCATGGCTCAAGATCATCGATCTCCGCAGCCAGCCGGAATACAGCTCCGGCCATATCCCCGGTTCTCTCCGCCTTGACGTGGAGAGCTTTAGAGGTCTGGTAAATGGGGTGCCCTCCATGCTTCTGCCCCCGCCGCTCTTAGCCGGACATTTTTCCCTGCTGGGCATCCATCCCCCCGATTTGGTGGTGTTCGTATCCGGCGAGAAGTTCCATGACGCCACCCTGGCGGGGATGGCGGCCGAACGTCTGGGACACCGGCGCTATGCCTTGCTCCAGGGTGGGATGGCCAAGTGGCGGGCGGAAAAACGGCCACTTGATCAGGTCTTGCCGGCTGTGATCCCCAGCCAATATCCGGTAAGCCGCACGGATGCTTTTACAGTGGACTACCGCCGCGTATTAAACGCCATGCAAAATAAAGAAATGGTTATTCTCGACGTCCGGACCCAGGATTACTTCACCGGGAAAAAATCGGATGAAGCCCGGGCGGGGCATATCCCCGGGGCCATCAACCGCCCTTACACCGAAGATGTGGTCACCACTGTCACCGAGGTGAGCCTGAAGCAGGCGGACGAACTGGCCAGGGCCTACCAAAAGAGCATCCCTGATAAAAAAACACCTGTCATTGTCCACTGCCGCACCGGACACCAAGCCAGTCAGACCTTCTTTGTGCTAACCCGGCTACTGGGCTATCAGAACGTGTATTTCTATGACGCGGGCTGGACTGAGTGGGCAGCCAGACGAGAACTGCCGGTGGCTCACAAGGGAAACAATTAGGTATTTTTGCCTATTGATTTGGGACCCGAGAGGTATTCATTTAATGATTAACCTAACAATTTTGCCTTTGGAACTGCATGGGAAAAGAGTGCGCTCCCGTGAAATATTCTGTCCCTGGAAAATCCGCTTTCTACCTGCACCTCATAGCTTTGCTACTGCTGCAGCCGTTTCCTATTACTTTACTTTCCCCCTCTCGCCACTATGAAGAAAAAGCCTTACGTCACCCCTGCGGTTGTTCGGTGGCGGAGGCTGCGTCCGGGGCTTGCGGCTGTGCGGAGAGAGGATGCTGCACTTGCTGCGCCCCCGATCCCCAGGAAAAAAATATTCCTGCATGTCACCAGAGTCCCAAGGATTCATCGGCCAAGCATATCCGCCTAGCCCCCTGTTGTGGAGAACAAGGTGTATTTACAAATAATCCGTCCGAAATCAAGTTCATTTTGAGCGATTTCAAGGTTGCCTTGGTCTTAAACCTCACCCATTTTGCAGCGCACATTTATCAGAACCCGGAGGGATTTTCTCCCCAACCTGCAGTTCCACCTCCCGAAGTCCTTGCTTTTCTTTTAGTATCTTTAACCTAAGGTTTTTAAAACCTTAAAGGGCGTCAAAAGCGCCAGCCGCACCGGTGCGCCCTTACAGGGCTAAATCATGGGGAACAGGCTCTGCTGCCGGGTTCCGGACCGCAAAGAGTTCTCAGCGAAGACAAGGGAGATCTTACTCTAACATGGGCTAACTCTCTCATTTTCTAACAGGAGGTTGAGATGAATGTCCTTAAGATTTGTATTCCAGTGATTATATTCATTCTGGCCGCTGCACCTGCCTTGCAGGCCGGGGTCGTTTTAACTCCCCGGCAAGAGTTGGGGAAGAGGCTGTTTTTCGACGCCAACCTCTCTGACCCGCCGGGGCAATCCTGCGCCAGTTGCCATGATCCCGCGGCCGGTTTTGCCGACCCGGATAAGAATCTGCCGGTATCGGAAGGGGTGGTTGCCGGCAGGTTCGGAAAGCGCAATACCCCCACCGCGGCCTACGCCAGATACAGCAGGTTTTTTGCCCCGGACCCGGCCCAGGGTGGCCAGTTCTGGGACGGCCGGGCCCGGACTTTGACGGAACAGGCCAAGCAGCCTTTCCTAAATCCGGTGGAGATGCATAACACCGTGGCCGGCGTGGTGCGGGCGGTTAAATCCGATCCTAATTACTATGCTTTATTTGAAGCAGTCCTTATCATAGTGTTTGTCACAACGTCGCTCCTCATGGGGCCGGTCGTAGAATTTCCAACGGTCATAGGATTCCCGGGGTTCCCGCCGTTCCTGAGTGTGCCGGAACTCCGCGTCCAGGGATGATTCGACCTCTTTCATCTGGGAGATAACCTTGGCGAGTTCGCCCTGGTCCAGCCAGATGCCTTTGCATTCTGAGCAATGGTCGATGACCACTCCCTGCTTTACCGCTTCAAACAATTCACCCTGACATCTCGGACAAATCATGGTTTTTACCTCCGAACGATTTTATGGTTTTGGCGGATGTGTCTCCACATCCGCGGTTGGTGTAAGGGCTGCGGCAACCTTGCGGTTACCCGACAAGATATTCAAGGTCTCCACGAGGCCGGAAAAGCCCATGGCGAAGTAGAGGTAGCCCTTGGGAATGTGCAATTCCAGGCCCTCGGCGATGAGGGTGACGCCGATCATCAGCAGAAAGCTCAGAGCCAGCATTTTGATGGAGGGGTGCTGTTGAATAAATCTGCTGATCATCCCGGACCCCACGAGCATAACGAGGACCGCAATAAGAATGGCCGCCACCATGATTTCAATTTTCTGCGCCATGCCGACCGCAGTGATGACGGAATCCAGGGAAAAGACCAGGTCAAGCGCTAGGATTTGCAGAATAATGGACCAGAAAGTAGCTTTGGTGGAAATTACTCCGGGCTGCCCCTTGACCTCCATGGCGTGGTGGATCTCCCGCGTCCCTTTGGCCAGCAGAAACAAACCACCGCCGATGAGGATCAAGTCACGGGGGGAGAAGCCGTTCTGCAAGATGGTAAACAAGGGCCGGGTCAGGCCGATCAGCCAGGAAAGACTCAAGAGCAGCAAAATTCTGGTAATCAGGGCCAGGCTGAGGCCGATGGTCCGGGCCGATTGCTGCCGGTGCGACGGGAGTTTGCCCGATAAAATGGAAATCACCACGATGTTGTCGATCCCCAGGATGATTTCCAGGGTCGTCAAGGTGACGAGGGCTATCCAGGAATGCGGGTCGGTGAGCCATTCCATGGTGTTATCCCCTCAGGGCCTTCAAGCCAGGCAATATCTGCCAAATTTCGTTGGCGCCTTTCATGGCATAATAGAAACCAAAGGCAAAAAAGATAACTGCGGCCCCGATTTTGATGGCTCTTTCTGGAAGCTTCTTTCCCAGCGCCTGCCCGACCCATATGGCCAGACCGTCTGACAGCACCATGCCCAGGGTGGAGCCGATCCAGACAACCAGCAAAGAATAGCTGGCCGCCAGGGTGACGGTCCCCAGCATGGTCTTGTCGCCCAGTTCGGCCAGGAAAAAGGTGACGGTAACGATGAGGAACGGGGAAGTCAGGGATTGCCTGGCACCCTGTTTCTCATCCAATTCGTCCCCGCGGATGGTCCAGAGGCCGAAGCCAACAAAGGCCAGCCCGGAGAGCAGTTCAATCCAGCCGCGGGAGAGGAACGTGCCGGTCATGCCGCCGAGGCCGACGGACAAGAGGTGCACCAGCAGGGTGGCGACGAAAATTCCGGCCAGCACCACTCCCGCCCGGAACCGGGTGGCGAGGGTGAGGGCCACCAACTGGGTTTTATCTCCCAGTTCGGCTACGAAAATCAGACCAAGGGACAAAAGAAACTCATCCATGTCACAGCTCCATCGCATGGCTGGAGTGAGGGCCAAAAAAAAGACTTTTGCACCGGTCAGGTGCAAAAGTCTCGCTAAGCCGCTCTGGGCTGGTAAAGCCAGGCCGTCAGGCCAGGATGTTGACTTTACCCCGGGTAGCTACTCCCCTTTGCTGAAATTATATGTACATAAAAGTGAAGCCCAGTGCAAGCAGTTTTTTCTTATGGTCAAGGGAAGCGGGGCCGGTGCTTTATGCGCATGCCCCTCTTCATTCAGTCTAACAACGATCATTGAGCTCAGCCTCATCAAGTTCTGGGCCAGTACATGATAACAAAGACGCCGGCTAAGGCGAGGACACCACCGATGAGGTCAAACCTGTCCGGGGATATCCTGTCAACTAGCCAGCCCCAAAGAATGGAGAGAACGATAAAAATGCCGCCATATGCAGCATAGACCCGGCCGAAGTGCGCCGGCTGGAACGTAGGCACCACCCCATATAGGACCAGCACTAATGCCCCCAAAAAGCCAACCCAGATACTTTTCCCTTCCCGCAGCCATAGCCACACCAAATATCCACCGCCTATTTCGCAAAGTCCTGCGGTAATGAAATAAAAAAGAGATTTGGCGATTTCCAATTTATTCCTCTTTTCTTAAGCCAATAATTTCCCAGCAATTATAAATAGCAACATAAATCGGTTTTGCCCAGGTGCGTGCTTACAGGTTACCTAAAAATCACACCGTTCAGGTTGTCCCAGGCATAGGCATCTTAGTATAATAACAAATAATCGTTCCAGATCAGACAATGTATGCCTTCGCGTAGCTTGATGACGGCAGACCTTCTCCGGTCACTTGGCCTGCATGGCCTCACGGAGCGTTAAGTAGATAGTATCGATTTCAAAAAACATCGGAAACAGGAATTATAATCATGATCGGCCGTTTTTCCAATCTCGGCGTGTACCGGCAATTGTTTCAATCGGGGGAATTCGCCAGGGCCCTCATAGCCGGATGCCTGGCCCTGGGCAGTTATCTTTGGGATAGTGCCTATGGACCCGGGACTACAATCGGATTAGTCTTGGCTTTGACTTCTACTGTGATTAATGGCCTTCCCATCCTCTGGGGGGCCTTCACCGGCATTATACAGCGTCGCGTGAATGTGGACGAGCTGGTCAGCCTGGCCATCATTGCCAGCCTTATCCAGGGAGAAGTACTCACGGTTGCGGTGGTCAGTTTTGTCATGGTCATGGGGTCCCTGATCGAGCAGGCGACCAGTGATGCAGCCCGCAAATCGATTCAATCTCTCATAGACCTCTCTCCCCAGACAGCCACCGTCGTCGTTGGGGCGGCAACCTGGAATCCAAGCCCGTATCTCAGATTCAGGTGGGAGACCTCCTCCTGGTGAAGCCGGGGGAAAGGATTCCGGTGGATGCCATGATTCGTAAAGGTGCAACCACGATAGACGAATCGCCCGTTACCGGCGAGTCCCTTCCCCGGGATAAGACCCCCGGTGATGCGGTTTTTGCCGGCACCTTGAACCAAAACGGCGTGGTGGAAATCGAGGCTGTGGCGGTGAGGGAGGATACCACCCTGGGCAAGGTGATCCGCCTCGTCTCAGAAGCCGAGGCCCATAAGCCGGAAGCCGTAAGATTGATCGACCGCT
>DYJG01000174.1 GCA_020723225.1 Desulfobacca acetoxidans
ACATGGGGGAACCTTCTTTTTGCTAGGCGCAAAAGATCCAGTTTTTCCTCCACATCCCCGGTGAGGAAGGTGAGCAGCAAATCAATCCGGTGATCGTTTAGCTCGGCAGCGGCAGTAGCCACATCGGGGGCCAACAGGATCAAGTGCCCCTGGGTCTGAAGAATGAAGCCGAGGGCCGCACTAATCGGCGTTCTCGCATCAACCAGTAAAATTTCTTTCATCTCCATTTGCTTTTCTCCTGGCCATACCTTCTTCAAAGTGAAGAGCAATATCGTCAGAGAGCTCCAGGTGGTGAAAGATCCTGACATCTATTTTAGGGGATTCCGGATGTTCCCGCAGATAGCGGCGCCAGGCCTGTTCTTTGGTCTCTCCAGGGCTAACCGGGATCACCGCGACGCCTACGCGATAATAGCTTTCGACCATCTTCCTCATGTCAGCGCCCGCGATCATAATCAAGTACCTCCTGGCAGCAGTTCACCATTTGGGGTTGAAACACTCCTCATTACCAGAGGCCATTTAACCCGAATTGGCTTAATCTTCTTTATCGCTTTTGGATTCGGCTTCCTGTTCCAGGCATAATGACCGCCAGGTGCAATCCGGCTGGCGGCAATCCCCCCGGCCGCTCCGGAAACAGTCCGTGTTTCCTTCGGACCGCTGGATGCTTCTGATCAACTTAGTGAGGTCGAAAAGATTTTCGTTCAACAATGAACTCTTCGGGGGCAGAAGCCCTAGCGTTTGGTGAAGCCGTCTTGGAACAGACTTTTCGCAATTTCCAGGCGAAAAGTCCATAGAGAGGGGGCCTCATTTTTATTAGGGGACCCCCCCATTTTTTTGGGTGATTCTCCCGAAAGAGGCCAAATAGATTAAAAATAGCGGAGAGTTAAGACTTCCAGTGATTTAGATCGATGAGCCCCAGTCTGGCGGCATAGCGGACGAGTTCCATGGTGGAGTGAAGATCGAGCTTGGTCATGATGTTGGTCCGGTGATTCTCCACGGTCTTGACGGAGATGCAGAGCCGGTGCGCGATTTTCTTCACGGCTTGGCCTTCGGCCAGGAGGCGCAAAATTTCCTGTTCTCTGGGGGTCAGGCTGGCATAAGACGCGTCGGAAATTTTGGCTGATCCTCCGCTATCCTTTGTCAGCCGCTCCACCACCTGGGGGGCGATGGAGGAATCTAAAAAATACTCCCCCCGGGAGACCAGATCCAGGGCCTGGAGGATTTTCTCTGAGGGGGCATCTTTGACCACATAACCTTTGGCGCCTGCCTGGAACGCGGAAGAAATATAATCGATTTTGGTGTGCATGCTGACGATCAGGGTCTGAATCTCCGGCAGGATTCCTTTGAGTTCGCGGCTAAGATCGATGCCGCTCCCATCGGGCAGGGAGATATCCAGGACCACCAAGTCGGGCTGGAGATTTTTAGCAAGCTCAAGCACGTCCTTCCCCTTGCCGGTTTCCCCCACCACCTCCAGTTCGGGATTGCGGGCGATGATGGACTTAAGCCCTTCCCGGAACATGGGGTGGTCGTCAACTATCAGAATCTTTCTCTTTGGCGCCATGGCCTTCTCTGCTCCAGGGAATGTCAATAAATATCTTGGTGCCTTTATTTGGCTGCGATTCTAAATGCATCTCTCCTCCCAGGATGGCGACCCTTTCCCTCATTCCCAGGAGGCCCATGCGCCTGCCCCGCCGGTCCGGGGCCACTTTCTCAGTGGCCTCGAAACCATGGCCATCATCTTCTATTCGCAAAATAATCTTGGGGTGGGAAGCCACTATTCTGATGCTCACGTTCTTGGCCCCGGCATGCCGCCAGACATTAGCCAGGCCTTCCTGAATGATGCGGTAGAGGTTAATGGCTGACTCGTATTCAAGGAGGGCGGCCTCGACCCCGGCGGCGTTAAAATCGATGTTGAGACCGCTGCGCGCGGCGACTTCCTCACAATGATTCCGGGTCGCCTGCACCAAACCCAGATGTTCCAGGTCCGGGGGACGCAGGTTGTAGGAAAGGGTGCGAATCGAGTTCAAGGCCGGTTGTAAAATGTCCAAAAGAGCGGCGGCCTGTGTGCTAATTTTTTCCTCTGGCACGGGTGCGCTATCCCGCAGGTTTTCCAGGCCGATTTTTAAGGCCACAAGCTCCTGGGCCACGGTGTCATGCAATTCCATGGATATTTTGTGCTTTTCCTGCTCCTGGGCCCGCATCAGTTCATGGGTAAGGTAACGCACGCTTATTTCAGCCTGAATACGTTCGGTGATATCAGACAAGACCCCCTGCAGAAAGAGTGGCTTCCCCTGGGGATCATATACCAGCATGGCTTCATCCCGGACCCAAACCACCCGGCCTGACTTGGACAGCAGGCGATATTCGGAGACAAACGGCTCTCCGGTAGCTTGGCTGCGGGCCACTTCCGCCAGCACCCGGTCCCGGTCTTCGGGATGGATCTGCTTTTCCCAAGTATCCGGATCGGCATGGAAATCGGCTTGGGAAAAACCTAAAACTCTCTCCACTTGCGGACTGGTATAAAGGGTGGTGCTGTATTGATCCAAGGCGGCGATATAGGTGACCACCGGGATCTGCTCGACCAGGGTGCGGTACCGGGCTTCGGATTTCTTGAGATCTTCTTCGGCGTGTTTACGGGCAGCAATATCCAGACCCATAGTGAGTATCAGGGGAGAGCCGTCAATATCGGCAAAGGGATAGTTAAAAATATAGAAAATCCGGTTGCCTTCCTCCCAGTTCCATTCCCATTCCTGGGGGTGCTTGGTCTCCAGAACCTGGAACGAGCGGCAGTCCGGGCAAGGCTTGCTCCGGCCAAAAACCGCCTGGTAACAATGCTTGCCTTCAGGTGGCCCGAAAGTCTCCCGGAAAACGCGGTTGGCAAAGCGGATAGAATAATCCGGAGCCTTGACATAAACAAAAGCCGGCAGTGTTTCCAGCAAAGAGAAAAGCCTCCGCCGCTCGGCTTCCACGGCCTCTTCCGCGCGGCGGCGCTCTTCCACCTCCTGCTGCAATTGCAAGTTGGCCTTGGACCACTCTTCCAGAGCCTGCTTGAGGGCTTCCTCCACCCGTTTGCGTTCGGTGGCGTAGCGGATGGTCCGGAGGAGCGTCTTTCCATCCACCTCCCCCTTGATAAGATAGTCCTGGGCCCCCTGGCGCACCGCGCTGACGCCCACGGTTTCATCAGCCAGGCCGGTTAAGACCACGATAGGCATCTGGGGGTGCTGCGAAGAGGCCCGGGTAAAGGTGTCCAGACCCTGGCTATCCGGCAGGCCTAGGTCCAGCAGGACCACGTCAATCCCTCCCCGGTCCAGACGCTCCAAGCCGTCGGCCAGGCTGGTAACCCACTCCAAATCGAGGTTTCCCCTACCTTCTCTGGCCAGCATATCCTGGATCAGGTAGGCATCCCCGGAATTGTCCTCCACCAATAGGATGTGGAAGGTTTCATTAAACAAAGATGATACCTCGTCGGTGCATCATTACGGTCACAGGTTCCCCTTTTACTCCGCCGTTCGTCCGGCTGTTGCCACGCCTCTGGATTACCCGCCGGCTACTTCATTTAGAAGCAGTTGAATTTCCGCGTCCCGTAAAGCCCCGGCAGCATCGGCCAGACCAGAAATTTCCGCCTCAGACAGATTGGTCACACCCATCTGGCTAATCTGCCAGAGGTCGATGGGAGGGCCCAAACCATAGGCATCCACCGCAATGGCTTCCTCCATGACTTTATAGGCCAGGACCGAAGCCCGCTTTAGATTCAAGCTCTTACCCTGGTATTTGCGCAACAGAGCATAGGCAAAGAGATCGCCGCTGCCAGTGGCAAAGGGGGCCTGATGCACCCACTCCGGCACCCCCTCCACGGTAATGTGTAAGATCAGAGGCTCCTGAGAAAACTCTGCAAAGATAAAGTCGGCGGGGTGTAATTTCAATAAGGTTTCAGGGTCCTGGGAAAAAAAAGTGGAACGAAAATCCAGCTGGATCAGCTCGTTAATGCATTGTTTGACCATCTGGCCGATGTCGTCCCGGAGGCGCACCAGGGGCCTGGCAGTGGGGAGTGTGCCGATGCGCTCCTGAATTCTTTGAATCAGAGCCAGTTCGCCGGAGGCGGCCCAAACGGAATGTTCATTCAACTGATAAATTTTTTTGCCTGTGGTGCGCACTAAGCCGGTAGTGATCTGGCCGTCAGAGGCCATAACCAGGCCGTCGCTTGCCGGAATTGCCAGTAACAGAGTCATGGTTATCTCACTTTGGATAATAGTAAACCTCCTCATTATTATTATGAAACAATCTCCGGATAATGACAAATATTCTTATGCCTCAAGGGGTTATGGTTAGAATAATTTGCCCAGGAGGATTGAGCCATTGAAAGAGTGTATCCAGGATGGAGTGTAGATGTCAGCTTGACATCCAGAATATTATGGAGCATATTCAAATAGTTATATTTTTAGCAAAATCGTCTGAATCCTGAAAGCAACCATTGACAAATATATTTTCGCACCAGCCTTTAATCACTCCCTGGGACGGAGACAATTGTCAGCCCTGCCATCGCCATTTCTACCACCAGCCCGGCGGCAAGCTGTCATTTCCACCCGAAGTGGAGGAACAATGGGAGGTGATAGTGGTGGGTGCGGGTCTCTCCGGACTTACTTCCGCCTATCATTTAAAGGAACGCCGAGTCTTGGTGCTGGAGGCAGGCAAGGTCCCGGGAGGCGTATGCCGGCAGGGTTCTTTTCGGGGACTTGCCTATCCAGCCGGTTCCGCTTATTTCTATTATCTGGGCGACCCTTCCTGGGAGGCCTGGTATCAGGGCCTCGGGCTGCCACTGGCTGACTCCTTGATAGCCAAGCCGGTGAGCGCCCTATTCTATGAAGGCCGCTGGTATCCTGATTGTTTTTCCAAACCTGGCCTCCGAACGCTGCCGTTGTCACGCAAGGCCATAAATGGTCTGGTAAATCTGGCCGACAATCTGGCGGCCTGGGAGGAAGTTTGGGATCCGATGGGTTCCGATAGTTTGCCCAATCCGGAGTTAGACCAGATCTCCCTGGCGCATTTCCTGGAAAATGAGCGGGAACTGCCGCCGCAGGTCACCAGCATCTTGACTCCATATTGCCGTTCTTGTCTGGGCGCCGGCCCCGATGCCGTCTCCGCCTGGGCCGGCCTCTTTTTTCTGATGTCGGAGTTCTCAGAAAAAGCCAGGACCGCCGCTTTCCCCGGAGGTAACGCCATGATCGCTCAGGCCCTGGCGCAGTCACTAAACCCACCGGTCCGTTGCGGACAAACCGTGGTACGCTTGGAGCCCACTCCGCATGGCGTGAATCTGCTGGTGTGGGATCGCCTGGATAACCGTGGCTATCGTCTTCAAGCCAGGGCAGTGATCCTGGCGCTGGGGAAATTTGCCGCCCGACATATCCTCCCTTCTGATGCGGGGTGGAACCTGGAGATTTTTGGCCGGTTCCGCTATAGCGGCTATGTGGTGGCAGCCTTGTGCGGTCACATCTCCTTGGAAAGCCCGGGCTATGAGAACTGGGTAGTAGGAGATGAGAATTTTTCAGACTTCCTCATTTCTCCCCGAAATCCCCGGGGGAATGGACCCAGGGTGATGACGGTATTCGCACCCCAACCTTTTGCGTTAAGCCGGGAGGCCTTGCTGAGAATTAAACCCGAAGATAAGGCTAAGAAACTCTTGGCCGCAGTGGAAAGCAACTTCCCGGGAACGGCCAGGGAAGTGGAAGAAATCCATCTCTACCGCTTCGGGCATGCCCAAATCGTGCCCTATCCCGCATTTCTCACCGCCGTGAAGGGAAATATCGCTCAAGCGAGGGGGCGCATTGTTCTGGCGAACTCTGATCTGGAGGGCCTGCCTTGTATCGAAGCGGCCATCGTCCAGGGACAAAAAGCGGCCCGTCAAATCGAAGCTATCTTTGCTGGTTAAACAGCAAGAGAAAGTGGGGTTCGCCTGAGGCTTACGCAAGGGTTGCTGCCGGGGACAATAGAA
>DYJG01000175.1 GCA_020723225.1 Desulfobacca acetoxidans
CCCTGCGGGGGGAGAGGGCCGGGGTGAGGGGGGGCGCCGGCAACGCCACATAATTTGTTAATTGTCTATTTGGCTTGTGAACGACTCCAAAAATAAAGCAAAAAGGACCCGCTCACCAGGGCAATCCCCAGGGCCACCACCTGGGTCAGGGGCATGTCGCCCCAGAAGATGGGGCCCCGGTAGTCCCCGGGATGCCGGAAAAATTCCACCCCGAAGCGCACCACGCCCGCCAGCATAAAATAGGTGAGCACCAACTGGCCCTGGAAGCGCTTGCGGGTGCGCAGCCACCAGATAATGCCGAAGACCCCCAGGAGAGCCAAGGCCTCATAGAGTTGGGAGGGGTGCAGCGGCTCCCGGATGGGGCAGAGGCTCTCCGGGTTGGTGAAGGTCACCGCCCAAGAGAGGCTCGAAGGCGCGCCGTAGCAGCAGCCGGCCATAAAGCAGCCGATGCGCCCGAAGATCTGGCCCACGGGCATGCCCACTGCCAGGCAGTCGAAAGACGTCCGCCAGGGGAGATTATGCCGGCGCATATAGTAAAAGGCCACCGCCAGCGCCATCACTAACCCGCCGTGGAAGACCAGCCCCCCTTCCCAAATGGCGAAAATCTTCAAGGGCTGGGTGACGAACTTGGGCAGTTCCAGGAAGACATAGAGCAGACGGGAGCCGATCAAGGCGCCCATGATGATGTAGAAACAGAGATCGTAGAAACGGGCCGGGGGCAGGCCCTGGCGTTTGCCCTCCTGCGCGGAGAGATAGATGGCGCTCAAAAAGGCCAGGGCCAGGAAAAAGCCGTAAGTGAAGATCTGCAGCGGCCCGTATTTAAGCAGGACTGGATACATCGGCGCCCTTTTCTTCCTTTAAAATCACCCAGACCAGAAACCCTGCCCCCAGGCAGATCATGATGTCCGCCACGTTAAACGCCGGCCAGTGGTAGCGGCCCCAGTAGAAATCCAGAAAATCCACCACTTCGCCCATGCGCACCCGGTCCACCAGGTTCCCCAAGGCCCCGGCCATAATCAGGCTGTAGCCCAGGCCCGCCAGCTTCTGCTCTTCGGGCAGGCGCCACCAGAGATAGCCCACCACCACCAGGACAATGCCGGTGGTGCACACGAAAAAGATGCGAAGATAAGCCAGGGGCCAGGCGGACATCAACCCGAAGACCCCGCCCCGGTTATGGATGTGCACCAGGTTGAAAAAGCCGTCGATTACCGTTACCTGGGACCCCAGCGGCAAGGACCGGAGGATCCACTCTTTGGTGGCCAGATCCAAACCCACCCCCAGGAGCAAGATCGTGAGAAGAATATAAAATTTCCGGTTCATGCTTCTTGACCTTCCAGCACCTGGGCGCAGCGGGCGCATAATTGGGGATGTTGGGCGTTTTGTCCCACGGTGGGATAAGAAAACCAGCAGCGCACGCATTTATTGGCCGCAGCCTTACCCACGGCCACTGCCAAATCCTGAATTTCCTGTCCCGGCAACAGAGAAAAAGGAATGTCCTCACCGCGCTGGAGGATTTGCAGTTCGGCCACTTGCGCTAAAGTCTGGAGCGCCGCGGACTGGGCCTGTAATTGCTGATACAAATTATCATCTTCGGTGGCCAGGAACACCCTGGCCTCCTGGGCGGTGGCGATGGCCTTCGCCTTCCGGGCCTCTTCCAGACCCCGGTTGATCTCGCCCCGTACTTTCAATAAAAATTCGTATTTCTGGAGCAGAGCGGCATCCGGAAACCCCGGCGCCGCCTCGGGAAAGGCCGCCAGATGGACGCTCTCTCCCTTGTCCTCCCCGGGGAGAAAGCCCCACACCTCTTCGGCGGTAAAGGAGAGAATGGGGGCCATGAGCAGGGTGAGGCTGCGCAGCAGCTCGTACAAGGTGCTCTGGGCGCTGCGCCGGGCTTTGGAAGCGGCGCCGGACACGTAGAGCCGGTCCTTGAGGATATCCAGGTACAAGGACGACATCTCCACCGCGCAAAACTGGTGCAGCCGGTGGAAAGCCAGGTGAAACTCGTAGTCCAGGTAGGCCTTTTTCACCCGTTCCGTCAGCTGGGCCAGCCAGGACAGCGCCAGACGGTCCAACTCCTCCCGGTCCTCATATTTGACCCAGTGGCGTTGCGGGTCGAAATCCTGGAGGTTCCCCAGCATAAAACGGGCGGTGTTCCGGAAGCGGCGGTAGGCCTCCGCCAGTTGCTTCAAGATGGCGTCGGACAGCCGGATGTCGTCCCGGTAGTCCTCGCCTGCCACCCAGAGGCGCAGAATCTCCGCGCCGTATTTGTCGATGACCTGTTGGGGGGCGATGATGTTGCCCACGGACTTGGACATCTTCCGGCCTTCCCCGTCCACCACGAAGCCGTGGGTCAACACCCCCTGGTACGGCGCCCGGCCCCGGGTGCCCACCGCGGCCAGCAGGCTGCTGTGAAACCAGCCCCGGTGCTGGTCGGAGCCTTCCAGGTAGAGGTCCACAGGAAAGCCCAATTCCGGATTGGGCTCGCACACCGCCGCGAAGCTCACCCCGGAGTCGAACCAGACGTCCAGGATGTCCGTTTCCTTGGCGAATTCCCCCCCACCGCATTGGGGGCAACGGGTGCCGGGGGAGACGAGGGCGGCTGCGTCTTCGGCGAAATAGAAATCCGCGCCTTCACGTTTCACCCTCGCGACGATCCCTTCCAGGATTTCCCGGGTTAAAAAGACCTCCCCGCAGTCTTTGCAGTGGAAGGCGACGATGGGCACCCCCCAGGCCCGCTGCCGGGAGATGCACCAGTCCGGGCGGTTCTCCACCATTAAATAAATCCGCTCCCGGCCCCAGCGGGGGATCCAGGTGGCCTTGTCGATGGCCTCCAGGGCCTTCTGCCGCAGGCCGTTTTCCTCCATGGAGATGAACCATTGCTCCGTGGCCCGGAAGATGATGGGTTTTTTGCAGCGCCAGCAGTGGGGGTAACTATGGGTGACTTCCTCCGCCCCCAGCAGCCGCCCTTTGCCTCGCAGCAACTCGATGATCCCGGCGTTGGCCTGCCAGACTCCCTGGCCCTCGAACTCCGGGACTTCCTTGGTGAAGCGGCCGCTGTTGTCCACCGGGGAATAGGGCTTAAGCCCGTACTTGCGGCCGCTATCGTAGTCCTCCTGGCCGTGGCCGGGCGCGATGTGCACCAGACCCGTGCCCGCGGTGAGCGTCACGTAATCCGCCAGGATCACCTGGGAGTCCCGGTCCAGCCAGGGGTGGCGGCAGACCAGGCCTTCCAGTTCATGGCCCCGGCGGGTGTTGACCACTTGCCCTTTAAGGCCCATTTGGGCCAGGAACCCCTCCGCCAGTTCCGCGGCCACCACCAGGCCCTCGTCCCCCACCCGCACCACCGCGTATTCCAAATCCGGATGCACCGCGATGGCCAGGTTGGCCGGCAGCGTCCAGGGGGTGGTGGTCCAGATCACCAGATAATCCGCGGCCAGGGCGTCCCGGTCCAACCTTTCTTTGAGGGGAAATTTCACGTAAATGGACGGGGTCTTATGCTCCTCGTACTCCACCTCCGCCTCCGCTAAGGCGGTGTGGCAGGTGGCGCACCAATGCACCGGTTTCTTGCTCCGGTAGACGGAGCCGCTTAAGAAAAACTTGCCGTATTCCTCCAGGATGGCGGCCACGTATTCATGGTTCATGGTGAGATAAGGCCGCTCCCAATCCCCCAGAACGCCTAAGCGCACGAACTCCCGGCGCTGGATGTCGATGAACTCCAGGGCGTAGGCCCGGCAGCGCTGGCGCACCTCCACCTGGCTGAGCTTCAGCTTTTTGGCCTTCAGCCCCTTGTCCACCTGATGCTCGATGGGCAGGCCGTGGCAGTCCCAGCCGGGGACATAAGGGCAGTCAAACCCCGCCATCTGCCGGGACTTGATGATGATGTCCTTCAAAATCTTGTTCAGGGCGTGGCCCAGGTGAATATGGCCGTTGGCGTAGGGGGGGCCGTCGTGCAGGATAAACCGGGGCCGGCCCCGGCTCCGGCCGCGGATCAGCGCATATAGGTCCAGGTCCGCCCAGCGGTCCAGGATCCCCGGCTCCCGCCGGGGCAGGTCCGCCTTCATGGGAAAATCCGTGCGGGGCAGGTTCAGGGTCTCTTTATAATCCATGCGAAGAAAAGCCTCGTTTTGATCTCTAACCTATTTAACATACCCCATCGGCCCGAAAAATCAATAAATTGGTGGGAGAGGTAGTGTGTCAGTTTGAAAGTAGTGAACTTTAAGAAAATTTTCACAATTTATTGACATTTTGTCAGTAATGGAGCAAATTGCTTTTAAGGGAAAATATTTTCTTGAAATATCCTATAAGTGGAAATTTTCGTTAATTTTTCTTCAAGCCGATAAGCCTTCAAAGGAAGCTGACATGGGAAAATTTAACGAAGACAAAGCCCTTGCCGCAATTCTTTTTCTCGCCAATCAAGACGGTCAAATAGACCTGTACGCACTTCTTAAAACCATCTATTACGCAGATAAAAACCATTTTCACGAATGGGGACGGACTGTTACTGGTGACAAGTATGCTAAGATGACCTTTGGCCCTGTTCCATCAAAAACATATAAAATGCTCAAATCGGTACGGGGTGAGGATTCTTGGGCGACTCATTTAAATTTGAAAGAAAGTTTTGAGTTTATAAATAGGATTACTATAAAGCCATTAATTTCTCCAGATATGAATAAATTATCAGAAACAGACATCGAAGCCTTGCAAAAATCTTTTAACGAGAGAGGGCGTAGTCCATTCCCGGTACTATACAAAGAAGCTCATGATGATAAAGCCTTTTTGCAGTCAATAAATTGGTTAATGGATGAGGAAGACCTTGCCGAAGAAGACCCCCTATTGATTAAATATATAATCGAAGAAAAGAGGAATGAACAATTCCTTGAAGCTTATCGACAACTTTCCTCTAGAGATGAGGAAGAGTTATGTTAGGGATAATATTCAAAGAGGATTAGTAATAAAAGCATATTTCCCTGGCGTGGCTAGTTATGAAAAATATTTTATTTTTATGGGGTTAAGTGTAGATCATCAAACAGGGTACGGATTTTTCATAAATTCTGAACGAAATCCATTATCTGAACGAAATTATTTTGTATTAAGGGCGCAAGTTCAATTAATTCCCGGAAGTTATGAATTTTTAAAATATCCTACGCCTTCATACATTGATTCCTTTAAGCCCTATCATTTTGATTTCTCCAATATTCTTACCGCTCTAATAGATTGTCCGTCTAAAATATGCGGTCACTTATCAGAGGAACATCTTGAAGAGGTTATCAGGGTTATTCACGATAACCGCACCTTATCACCTGAAGAAAAATGTTTTCTTACAGAAGCAATTAGATTCCCCCCAGATTTTTTAACCTAATTTTATTAAAGCCATCCTCCTTTGGGCAAGGCTGGAAGCTTAATCAATAAGAGTGGGGACAAGGATCGAGGTCCAGTAAAGAAGCTTTAATCGGCCTTCAAAAAGACATCCTGGGTTCTTTTTGATCTTATTATCGATTAAGCCATTTTTCGATAATAAGATTTTTTATATGTTTGTAAACGATAACAAGAAAGCTCGTCCCCTGAACGGACGATTAGGTTCTGTCCTGGTTCTCAAGCAGAGATAGGGGACCAGATAATCCTGCCCCCTGCACCCAGCCCTTCTCTCCTCCACTCCCTTGACCCCCCGAACCACTTCCGATAGAATCACCCCCATGCGCCAAGCCATTATAGCCTTTCTGCTGTCGGCCTTCGTTTTTCCCGGGTTGGGCCAGCTTTATAATAATGACCGGAAAAAAGGGATTATCCTGGTGCTCCTGGCCAACCTTTTGTTCGCGGTCCTGCTCCTGGCCGGTTTGGCCCTTTTTTCCCGGGGGTACTATGAATATTTTTATCCCAAGCCCTTGACCCTGGACATCGTCCGGGAACTGGGGCGCTATCTGCTGGGCCACCCCTTGTTTTTTCTTCCTTTGAGCTTACTTATTGGATTGT
>DYJG01000176.1 GCA_020723225.1 Desulfobacca acetoxidans
AAAGATTTGGGAGAAACGCCGCAGGTTAATCCAGCGGCGGAAGGAATGCGTTTTGGGTGCCATGGTTTAAGTTGCTCAAAGCATTAGATTGAATTTTGGATTATTTGATAAATTATCGCAGAATGTTTGGAAAAATGCCCTTGAGAAATGGTTTATGAAGGGAAGTTCGTGAAGAAAGTAATTCGGCGTTTATCAGCGTTTATCGGCGTTCATCGGTGGTTAAAATTTGGCCGATGGCAAAAATTGAGAGGTCTATTCTTTTTCCCAAGCACTTGGGAACAAAGACTTAAGGCAAAGCTCCGCCTCGATCCTGCCACCCTTGTTAAAAATCCAGGCCTTCATGCAAGTTTTGTGGTATGCTGATGAAAAATCAACGGAGTTGATCATGCCGGGGCCAAGTACCCTGGGAGAAATTGAAAAAGAGATTGAAAAGGTCTTCCCCCAGGACCAACTGAAATTGCTGGAGAAACTCGCCCGTCGCTTGAAAAAATCCAGGATTGCCGCGAAAAAAGAGCTGGACTGGCAGAGTCTTTACGGGCTTGGCAAAGGGCTGTGGAAGGGCAAGGACGCCCAGGAGTATGTAAACCAACTGAGAGAGGACCGGTTGTGACCCTGGCAGACGAACTGGCCTGGGTCAACGGCATCGTCATAGACACCGCGCCCATTATCTATTACATCGAAGCCCACCCGTAGTTCGGACCGCTGGCCAAAGAAGTCATTAATGCCCTCCAATCGAACCGTCTTAGCGCCTATTCTTCCGTAATAACACTGGCCGAGGTTCTTCCCAAACCCATTGAAAGAGGTGACGAAAAGCTCGCCGGGAAGTTTGCCGAATTTTTAAAGCGTGGCAGGAATCTCGTCCTGATCGAAATTTCTGAAGAGATAGCGGAAGCGGCCGGAAGGTTGCGCGGCCGTTATCCCTTTCTGAAAACGGTTGATGCCATGCAGTTGGCCGCCGCGGTCAACCTCGGCGCGCAGGCATTTATCACCAACGACGTCAAACTTAAGGAATTTAAGGAGTTGAAGGTCCTAGTTCTAAAAGATTACTCCTGACCGCTGACCCCTTTAACCTGCTCACTGCTAACTGCTCACATTACCTTGATCTTGGCTAAATCCATCTCCCCCCGTCCCGCCTCGAAGGCCTTGGTGATGTAGCCCAGGTCCCCGGGTTTTAATCCGAAAAGCGTGGTGCCGTAAGCATCCACGGCCACGGGGTCGGCCCCGGCCAGCACCAGGTTCCGCACCTCCACGTCCTCAAGCTTGCCCCCGGAAGGGCCGTTTTTCAGCAGAATCCGGGTGGCGTCCAGGATGTGTAAATCCGGGCGCAGCAAGAGGTTCATGTCCGCGATGTTCTGGTGCAGCCCCACGTGGATGCGGCCCCGCCAGCCGCCGATGGCTCCCATCATGTTCTTCAGGGCCATGGTGAGGCGGGACTCGGAGTGGTGCTTGGCGATGGGAATATTGATGAAGCGGTCGGCCTCCAGGATGTCTTTATAAAAATACCATTTCTTCAGGGCCTTGGCCCCTTCCACCTGCATTTCCACGAAACGGCGTTCGTCCACGAACTCCACCACCGCCCGGGGGTCCTTGAGGGCCTCCACCGCGTCTTGAATGCCGCTGTTTTTATAGGCTTTGCGGGCGTCATGGCAGGTGTGGTCCAGGACCTTGACCTTCTTGGCCCCGGCGTCCAGGCAGAGTTCCACCACCTGGCGCACCACCAGGGGGTGGGCGTTGGCCGCCAGCTCCGGGGCCCGGTCCCAGGCCATGTTGGGCTTGACCACCACCGTTTCCCCGGCGTTGACGAATTTCTTCATGCCCCCCAGGGCCTGGATGGCCTCACCGGTGATCTTGGCGTAATCGGTCCCCTGGACCTTGGCCAGAACGGGCGGGGCCTTGTCTTTGGGGGCCATGGCCCATACTTCCTGCGGCAAGATGAAATACCGCCCGGCCCCGGCCATCAATCCCAGGGCCGCCAGATGCTTAAAAAAATCCCGGCGGTGCATAACCCCTCCAGTTCTGAAAAGATTTGCCTCACGCAAAGACGCAAAGACGCAAAGCAAGACGCAATATTGGTCAGTATGACCGGATATTACCTAGTCTAAACAGGGGCCTTGGGCTTTGCAAGTTTTTCTTGACATGGCCCGGGAATCCACTTATGACTAAAAAGTCAGTTTACTGACCGGAAAGTCATTATGCCTTCTTCCCCGAAACCCACCAAGAAGGAAGTAGTCACCGCGTTCCGCACCCGGGAGATCCTGGCCGCGGCCCGTAACCTCATGGAGCAGCGCGGCCTGGAGGCCGTCACCATGGAGGAGATCGCCGCCGCCGCCGGGGTGGCCAAGGGCACTATCTACCTCTATTTTCCCAGCAAGGATGAGTTGATCCAGGCCATCATCACCCAGGTGGGGGAAGGTCTGCTCCAGAACATCGAGGCCGCCGTCCAGGCTCCCGGCTCCCCTGCGGAAAAGATTCAACGGGTGGCCACCCTGTTGCTGGAATGTCTCATCAAGGAAAGGGCGTTATATCCTATTTACGCCCGGGATTCACATCGGCTGGGGCAAGGCTCCCCCCAGGGATATTGGCGCCAGCTCCAGGAACGGGAAGATAAATTTTTCGAGCTGGTGACGCCGGTGTTTAGCCAGGGTATCGCCGCGGGGCAGTTTATCCCGGCCAACCCCCGTCTCCTCACTTTCATGCTCCGGGGCATGATTCGGGGCATGGGCTACTATCAGATGGTGGAAGCCCAGGAAGGGTCCGTCAAAGAGGCCCTGCCGGTATTTTTTACCTTGCTCTTTTCCGGCCTTACTCCAAGAATCCCTGCCGCAGAAGAGGTGGCCCCCAATGAGGTTACTTAACCCGCGAGTTTGGTTGCTTTCCGGATTGCTGGTCTGGTTCCTGGCGGTACTCCCCGCCAAGGCCGCCGAGCCGCCCGGGGCCCTGACCCTGCAGGAAGCCCTGCGCCTGGCCTGGAAGGCCAATCCCAACATGCAGATCAGCCGCCTCCAGTCGCTCATCGCCGGCGAGGAAGTGGTGCGGGCCCGGTCCGGCTTCCTGCCTACTTTCAAGGGAGAAGTGAGCCAAACCATTAATGATAACGAAATCCAGACGAAAATTCCGGCCGGAGCCTTACCCATACCGACGCAAGGGGGAATAATTACCTTTCCCACCACCAACCGCAACTACTGGTCCAGCAAGATGGTCCTGGAGCAGACCATCTTCGATTTCTGGGGCACTCCGTCCCGGTACCAGGCCGCGGTCCTGGGCAAATCGGCCAGCTTGCTAGACACCGCCAAGACCCGGGACGATCTCTTTCTCAACGTCGCCAGGGGTTTTTTCAGCACCCTGCGGGCCCAGAAGCTGGAGATCGTGGCCCAACAGGACGTCGTCAGTCTCAAGGCCCACCTGAAGATCGCCCGGGACCAACACGAGTTCGGAGTGGTCACGTACAATGACGTCCTCCAGGCCGAGGTCTCCCTGGCGGACGCCGAGCAGCGCCTCATCGTGGCCAAGACCGACGCCATCGACATCCGTTCGGCCCTCAACAAGGTCATGGCCCTGCCGGTTTCCACGCCCACCGTGTTAAAGGATGAAAAGCTGGAGGCCCGGCCCTGGGGCCTGGAAGAAGCCACCGATACCGCGGTGAAACAGCGCAGCGACCTCAAGGCTGCAAGCGAGCGCATCTCGCAACAGGAAAAAGTGGTGACCCAGACCAGGTCCAAGCATTTCCCCCGGTTTTACGCCCAGGCCGGTATGAATTGGCAGCAGAACGAATTCCTGCTTCACGACACCACGTGGTTCGGCATCTTCGGCATGCAATGGACCCTGTTCACCGGGCTGGACACCAAGGCCCAGGTGGCCCAGGCCAAACTCAGGGTGAACCAGCTTAAGGAGCAGCAACGGGACCTGGATGACCAGGTGCGCCTGGACGTGCAGAACGCCTATCTCCGGGTCAAGGAAACCGCGGACCGCATCCGGGCCACGGAGAAGGCCGTGACCCAGGGGGAGGAGAATCTGCGCCTCAACGAGGAGCGCTATAAGGAACAGGTGGGCACCGCCACCGACGTCATCGACGCCGAGACCCTGCTCACCCGGACCCGGGTCAACTACTGGACCGCCATCTACGACCACCAAATGGCCAAGGCCGAACTGCTCTGGGCCATGGGGGCCATCAACGATCTCCTTCCCCAGGAGAAACCAAAGCATGCTCCATAAGACCTCCGTCCGCTTAGGCCTGGCGCTTCTGCTCCTGCTGATGATAGGTGCGGGTCTGGGCTACTGGTACTATATCCATATCTTCGTCGCCACTGACGACGCCTACGTCAGCGGCCACGTGGGGGTGGTCTCGCCCCGGGTGCCGGGGCGGGTGATGGAGGTCAAGGTGGAAAACAATCAACGGGTGGAGCCCGGCCAAATACTTCTGACCCTGGACCCCACGGATTACCGGGTGGCGGTGGACCAGGCCGCGGCAGGCCTGGCCCGCCTGCGCCAGGATCTGTCCCAGCGTTACGTCCGGGTTGCCGCCGTCCAGGCCAAGGTGGCCCAAACCGAGGCCAACTTCCGCCTGGCCGGCCTCGACCAGAAGCGCTTTGCCGGCCTCTATGAGCGCCGCACGGTGGCCAAGCAGACCTTGGACAAGGTGAATACCAACTTTCAGGTGACCAAGGCGGAAGTGGACCAGGCCCGTCAGGAGCTGCGTGAGGCCCTGGCCGCCATCGGCGGCTCCACGGACATTCCCCTGGAGGACCAGCCCGCGGTCAAAGAGGCCAAGGCCCAACTGGAGCAAGCCCGCCTCAACCTGGAATACACCAAGGTGCGGGCGAAAGGTTCGGGATTTATCACCCGCCGCCAGGTGCAGCCCGGCAACTATGTGCGGCCCGGGCAGCCCCTGATGACCCTGGTGCCGTTGGAGTACCGGGAACTCTGGATCGAAGGCAACTTCAAGGAGACCCAGCTGGCCCACGTCTATCTCGGCCAGGACGCGGAAGTCACCATCGACGCCTACCCCGGCACGACTTTTAAAGGCAAGGTGGACTCCATCATGGCCGGGACCGGGGCCGCGTTTTCCCTGCTGCCGCCTGAGAACGCCACCGGCAACTGGGTGAAAGTGGTGCAGCGCATCCCCGTGAAGGTGGTCCTGTTGCCCCCGTACCCGGAGGATAAACCTTTGCGCCTGGGGATGTCGTCGTGGGTGAGCATTGATACCCGGAAGCGGACGGGCGCCCGTTTGCTGTCAGCGGGGCAGCAGTGAGGTAGAGATTTGGGGGGAAAAGGGGAAGAGGGAAAAAGGGAAAAAGGTAAAGACAAAGATAATGACTGGCCTTTCCTTTTCCCCTTTTTCCCTTTTAACCTTTTCCCCCTTTCACCTAAGCCATGAATAACAGCCCAACCAACGGCCCCCCTCCGGTCAACAAATGGCTCATCACCATCGCGGTGATGGCCGGGACCTTCATGGAGATCATCGACACCACGGTGGTCAACGTGGCCCTGCCCCAGATGGCGGGGAGCCTCTCCGCGGGGGTGGATGAGGCCACCTGGGTGCTCACCTCTTATCTTGTCTCCAACGCCATTGTGCTCCCCATCACCGGCTGGCTCTCGGCCCGGTTCGGCCGCAAACGTTTCCTGTTGATCTGCCTGGCCCTGTTCACCTTCACCTCCATGCTCTGCGGCTCTGCGCCCAGCCTGGGGAGTCTCATCTTCTTCCGCATCTTCCAGGGGATCGGCGGCGGGGCCTTGCAGCCCATTTCCCAGGCCATCCTGCTGGAGACCTTTCCGGTCAGGGAGCGGGGCATGGCCATGGCCATCTGGGGCCTGGGCGTGGTCATCGCCCCCATCATCGGCCCCATGCTGGGTGGCTGGATCACCGATAATTTGAGTTGGCGCTGGGCTTTTTATATCAACCTGCCCATCGGCCTGATCTCTTTGGTGATGACCGCGCTGTTCATCTTCGATCCCGAATATATTAAGAAACAG
>DYJG01000177.1 GCA_020723225.1 Desulfobacca acetoxidans
AGGCTGGCCGGCAGGGAGCGGGGGAAAATGGAAGAATTGGTGGAGACCAGTCTTAAGGCCGCGCAGTTGTGGGAGGAGGTCAAAGACCGTTTGGGGGATTCGGCCCTGAAACTCTCCGGCGGCCAGCAGCAGCGTCTCTGCCTGGCCCGCACCCTGGCCATGGAGCCGGAGGTCATCCTCCTGGACGAGCCCACCAGCGGCCTGGACCCCATTTCCACGGCCAAGATCGAAGAGACCTTGTCTCAACTCAAAAATCATTATACTATCATCCTGGTGTCCAACAACACCAAGCAGATCGCCCGGGCCACGGATCGGACGGCTTATCTGCTCATGAGCCGGATCATCGAGATAGGCGACACCGCCCGGATTTTTACCATACCCAAAGATAAACGCACTGATGATTATATCTCCGGCAGATTCGGCTAAATCCCTGCAGTGCCCCATTGAAGGGATCATTACCCTCAGGCGCCTCAATCTTTATTACGGCGATTTCCACGCCCTAAAGGAGATCAACGCCGCGTTCCAGCAGCAGTCCATCACCGCGCTCATCGGCCCTTCCGGCTGCGGCAAGTCCACCCTGCTGCGCACCTTAAACCGCATGAACGACCTCATCCCCGGGATCCGCATCACCGGTGAGGTGGTCATCGACGGGCAGGGCATTTACGCCCCGGGAGTGGACCTCACCCAACTCCGGAAAAAAGTGGGGATGGTCTTCCAGCGGCCCAACCCCTTCCCCCTCTCCATCTACGATAACGTGGTCTACGGCCCCCGCCTTCACGGCCGCCCCCGACGCCGGGAACTGGAGAACCTCTTGGAGCATTCCCTCGCGGCAGTGCAACTCTGGGACGAAGTTAAAGACCGGCTCCAAACCTCGGCCCTGGCCCTCACCGAAGAGCAGCAGCAGCGCCTGTGTATCGCCCGGCTCCTGGCCGTGGAGCCGGAAATTCTGCTGATGGACGAGCCCTGCTCCGCCCTGGACCCCCTGGCCACACTGCGCATCGAGGAGCTGATGCGGGAGTTGAAAAAGCTCTACACCATCATCATTGTCACCCACAACATGCAGCAGGCCGCCAGGGTCTCGGACGACACCGGCTTCATGTACCTGGGGGACCTGGTGGAGTTCGGGGACACGGGCCAAATTTTTACCCGGCCCCGGGATTCCCGGACGGAGGACTATATCACGGGGAAGTATGGGTAACATCATCTCCCGCTCAAATGCTCCATCACCCGGGCGATGGCGCTGATGTCCTCGTCACCCCAGCCCCGGGCCACGCCCAGGCGGTAGAGATGGAGCAGCATCTGTCCCAGGGGCGTGGGCGCGCCGGTCTCATACGCGGTGTCCACCACGAACTTGGCGTCCTTGGCCAGGTGCTTCAGGGGAAAGGCCGGGGGATAGTTCTTCTCCCTAAAGTTGGCCGCCTTCGCCTGGAACATGGGGGCATTCATGGCCCCCGAGAAAACCGTGTCCAACATGGCCTCCAGGTCCAGGCCCCCCAGCCTCCCGAAGTTCAGGCATTCCGCGAAACCCGCCATCATCACGCCCAGGAGCAGGTTGATGAACATCTTCATCATGGAGCCCTGGCCCGCCTCGCCGCAGTAGACGACCTTCTTGCCCATGGCGGCAAAGAGCGGCTCCAGCCCGGTAACCGCTTCCTCCCGCCCCCCGGCCAGGATCACCAGCGCGCCGTCTGCCGCGGGTTTTTTGGTCCCGGAGACCGGGGCGTCGATAAAGGACGCTCCAGTGGGGGCCAGCCGTGCGGCCAGTTCCCGGGTGTACCGGGGCGCGACAGAACTCATGTTGATAAAAACTTTCTTTTCATTAAAAGCGGAGGCTGCGCCCTGGGGGCCATAAAGAAGTTGGTCCAGAGCTTCCGGGCCGGTGACCATGGCGATGATCACGTCGCTCACCTGGGCCAGATGCCGGGGGTCGGAGGCCACGCTTGCGCCCTGGGCGGCCAAGGGCGCGCACCTTTCCGGAGTCCGGTTGTAGACCAGCAGCGGGTAGCCGGCCCGGTGGATATTGGCGGCCATGGCGGAGCCCATGATGCCCAATCCCAGAAAACCGATTTTTTGTTTCATTTTTTTTATCCCCCATTATAAACTACGGCATATTCAACATGTTAAGCCCGCGGTCTGCCGTAGTCAAACATTATGACGGCCCTGCCCCCCGGTGGTGTCGGTCCATAGGTTGCTAGCTTATAGAAATGCCAAGGAGATGCCGGACATTTCCCTCTCCCCCCTCGGGGGAAGAGGACAGGGTGAGGGGGGGGGTAAGGGCCTGGAATCGCTTAAATATCCACCATCGCCTTCCTTCCTCCAGGATAGGAAATGAGGGGTAACCTGGGATTCATCCTGGCCGCGGTGATATTGGGAAGCCTCCTGGCCGTGCCTGCCGCCGCAGTCGTTCCGGAGGACGAAGCCTTGGTGGCCCAAGCCCTGGCCGATCTGGAGCAGGGCAATTACGAGGAGGCCCTGGAAGGGCTGGCCTTTTCCTGGAACCGGGGCCGGCGCACCCCGGAAAAGGCCTTTTATCTGGGGAAGACCCACCGGGCCCTGCTCGACTACCCCCAGGCCCGGGACTTTCTGGAGCAGGCAGTGAAGATGAAGGCCGGTTATCATGAAGCCAGGCTGCTCCTGGCCGACACCCTCATCGCCCTGGACCTGCCGGATCAGGCCCGGAAAGAATTGCAGGAGTTGGCGGCCGCCGGCTACCGGCCCACACATGTCGCTTTCCTCCAGGGGTTGGCCGCGCTTAAAAAGAAGGAATTCGCGCCGGCCGTGGATTATTTCCGCCGGGCCCGGGAAGACCCGGAGCTGGGGCAAAAGGCCGGCTTGCAGATGAGCCTGGCCCTGGCGGCCCAGAACCGCCTGGAGGAAGCCCGGAAGACCTTGAGCGACGCCGTGGCCCTGGGCCCCCAAACCCAGGCGGGGGGGTACGCCCAATATTATCTGGCGGAGATGGAGCGCCGCACCCTGGCTTATCAATCCGGCCCCTGGCGCTTTAACGCGGCCGTGGGGTTCGATTATGACTCCAACGTCACCCTGCAGCCCGGAGACCCGGCCGCGGCCCAGGTCGTTTCCGGCCGGGGAGACGTGGTCTACAGCCAAAGCGCTTATCTGGAATACACCCCCCTGACCCGTGGGGCTTTTAGCCTGCGCGCCTCATACGCCTATTATCAGAATTTTCACCTCCGCCTCAGCGCTTTCGACCTGCTGAGCCATACTCTGGGGGTAACCCCGGTGTTCAGCTTCCCATCCAGCCGCTTGTGGCTTCCCTTTTATTTCAATTATACGGACGTGGAATCGGACAAATATTACACTGCCTTCGATTTGAACCCCATGTGGCTGAAAATGCTCACTCCCAGGGTGGGATTGGAGGCAGGCGCCAGATTGGCCCGGAGGTATTACTGGACCCCAGTGGCCCTGCCCCAGGACGACCGCAGCGGCCGCGTCGCCGGCGGCAGCCTGGGAGTCTATTATTTTTTTAAGAACCAGACGGGGTATCTCCAGGCCAGATTCACCTACGAACGGGACCAGGCATCCGGCCAAAACTGGGTGAACTCCAACTACCGCATCCTGCTGGCCGCGCTTTACCCCATAGGTTCCCGGCTCAAGGTAAACACCTTGGCGGACATCATTTTTCAACCTTACGACAATAACTTCTTTGACGGTAATCCCCTGGCCGACAACCCCAGAAGAAACGACCGGATTTATATTTTCGGGACCCAAGCCTCCTATGCCATCTATAGGGGCCTGGCCGCCAACGTTCATTACTTTTATATAAAGGCGGATTCCAATATCCCCCTCTACCAGTACGACCGGCATATCATCGGTGGTCAATTGGCCTATAATTACTAACGGGGATCATATGAGAACCTTCTTTTCCATTTTCCTGGCCGTTGCTTATTCCCTGGCCCTGCCGGTCTGCGCCCCGGCGGAGGTGGTGGGCCGCTTCGTGAAGGTGGAAGGCCCGGTGGACCTGTTGAAGCAGGGCAAGTTGCCGGTCCAGGCTCCCAGGGTCAACGACGGGGTGGAATCGGGAGACGTCATCCGCACCAAGATCCAGGGCCGGGCCCAGGTAAAATTCGTGGATGAATCGGTGCTGACCATCGCGCCGGGAAGCCGGGTGGCCCTGGAAGCCTATCAATATGACGCGTCCAAAGGCGCCAGGAAAGCGGTGCTCCAGGTCTTCCGGGGCATGGTCCAGGCCGCGGTCAACCAGGTCTCCGACACCCGGGAGCCGGATTTCGTTATGAAAACCCATACCGCCATCCTGGGGGTCAAGGCCGCCAAATGGTACGCCTTACTGGGTCCCAATGCCACCGACGTTTATAATGAATCAGGCAAAATGTCGGTCCGGAATATCTTCCCGGAAATCCCCGGAGAAATCACCCTGAACGTCATGGAATTCAGCCGGATCATGACCAGCCTGGCGCCCACCGCGGCCATGCCGTTCCAGCGCCAGGACCTGGCCCCCCTGGAGCGGATGCTCCACACCGGCGAGGGTGTCGCCATGACCCCCGGCGGCCTGGGAGGACCGATGCCTTTTGCCTTGATGGATCAACCCGGTTATCCCAAGCTGCAAACCCTGGCCACGGACCCCCAAAGCCCCTTTTTCCGCCCCCCCCAATTGCTGCCCCCCGCCCACATTTCCCCCCGTGAAGCGGGCATCAGGGAGCCTCGGCCCCATGGAATCCGGCGCAATTAGGGGGCCGTTTTGATGCCCTCGGAAATCCCGGCGTTCCCAAGGGGCCGGGCCCGGATTGTTCTTCAAATGATCCTAAAAAAAATGTTGTTCTACATGAAATTTATTGTTGATTTTGGGGAAACCTGTTATAATTTATCCCCATTAAAGGTAATTTTTTCCGGTTGGGCGAACCCTGGGTTCGCCCTTAGCAGTTTAAGGCCTGGTTAGGTTAAAGGTAACCCGAAATTAAAGGCCATTATTTTCATCAATTTGCTTCCTTGCCGCCCATAGCCGGCCAACGATGGCGCGCATCCGTGCGTATAAACAAAACTCCCCCACCCGTGCCCGGAAAGATTCCGTCCATGTAAGCTTCCATCCAAAGGCGGCGCAGATTCGCGCAGGTTCAAGCTAAACCCTGCCGCTGCCCGATAGGCGCCGGGGCATTGCGACCCGGTGTCGTAAGCCGGTCGCGCAATCCAGCCGGCAACCCGTCTGCTCCGGTCCGCCGCCTTAAACTTCACTTATTTTAAACTCGCGCATAACTATGCCGAAAAAGCCGGTATACAGCATTATCTGGGATCAGATTTCCCCCATGCTGAAGGAGGATACACCCGGGAAAGCAGCATCCGCGTTTACCAACGTGCGTAGTGACGGTTCGTTGCCAATGATGTTGACTTTTTAGGGAGAATGACATGCATCTTTGCATTTCCTGTTTGCTGGCGGTGGGTTGGTTGTTGGCCCTGCCGGTCTGGACCCAGGCTGAGGTGGTGGGCCGTTTTGTGACGGTGGAAGGTCCGGTGGACCTTTTGAAGCAGGGCAAAGTCCCCGCTTCTCCCGCTAAAGTGGAGGATGGAGTGGAGCCGGGGGACGTGGTCCGCACCAAGTCCCAGGGCCGGGCCCAGGTGAAGTTCGTGGATGATTCGGTCCTGACCATTGCCCCGGGAAGCCGGGTGGCCATCGAGGCCTATATGTATGATGCGGCTAAAGGCGCCAGAAAAGCGGTGCTCCAGCTCTTTCGGGGTATGGTGCAGACGGTGGTCACCCGGATCCTCAAGACCCAGGAGGCGGACTTCATTTTGAAGACCCATACCGCGGTGATCGGGGTGAGGGGCACCAAGTGGTACACCTTGCTGGGTCCCAACGCCACCGACGTCTACAACGAGGAAGGAAAGGTCTGCGTCCACAATCTCCTGGCCGAGATCGGGGGAGAGGTCTGCCTGAACCCCATGGAATTCTCCCGGGTGATGGCCGATCTGGCCCCCACCGCGGCGGCGCCGTT
>DYJG01000178.1 GCA_020723225.1 Desulfobacca acetoxidans
AAATGGCTGTGGCTCCTCCCGGCCCTGGCCCTGTGGCCGGCCGCGGCCCCGGCCGCGGAGTTTGCCGGGCAGACGTTTACCCAGGAAAGGCAGGCCACCGTGGTGGGCAAGATTTACGTCAAAGAGGGCAACCTGCGCCAGGAATTCATCGACGACAAAGGGCATACCGTCACCATCCTGCGGCCGGATAAAAAATTGATCTGGGTGATTCTGCCCCAGGAACGGACGTATATGGAGCTCCCTTTAAAGCCCAAATGGCCGGGCCAGTTCATCCAGATTCCCCCGGACGCCAAGCAGAAACGCCTGGTGGGCAACGAGCGGGTCCTGGGCTATGACGCGGAAAAATACGAAGTGGCCGTCACCGGCCGGGACGGCTTGGAGAAGCAGACCTATTGGGTGGCCGCCAAACTGGGGCTGCCCATCAAAATGGAAACCCCCGCCCGCAAATTTCTCATGGAATACCGCAACATCACGGAACGGAGCCTGGCGGACCGGCTCTTCGAAATCCCCCCGGGCTATAAGAAGGTGGGCATCCCGGCGCTGGAGCCGTGAGGAGCAGGGGTCAGGGGGCAGGGGCCAGAAAAGAATTGGGGGGGGGGCTAGGGCGCCTAATCTAGGCATGCTCCGGGGTGGCGCGCAACCGTAGGCCAAGCGCCCGCACCACCTTCAGTACGGTGGCAAACTCCGGGTTGCCTTCCGGCGACAATGCCTTGTAAAGGCTCTCCCGCCCTAAACCCGTTTCCCGGGCGATCTGGGCCATGCCCTTGGCCCGGGCGATGTCCCCCAGGGCGGCTGCCACCAGGGGCGGGTCGCCTTCTTCCAGGGCGGCTTCCAAATAAGCGGCCATGTCCTCAGCGGTTTCCAGATGTTCCGCCGCGTCCCAAGGCCGAGTTTTAATCTTAGCCATAACAGTCTCCTAGAGTTTCCGCGCCAGTTCCCGCGCCGTCTTGATATCCTGCTCTTGCGTGTACTTGTCGCCGCCGGCGAGCAGGATCACCAAGGTCTGCCCCCGTTGCATAAAATAAACCCGGTACCCTGGACCATAGTCGATACGCAACTCCGAGACGCCCTCTCCCACCGGCTTCACGTCCCCTGGATTGCCCAGCGACAGGCGGCGGATGCGCACATCGCGCGCCCGTGCTTGCCGGTCACGCAAGCTATTGAACCAATGAGAATAAACCTCGGTTTGGCGGATTTCCAACACGAGTTAAATGTATTCTATAGGATACATTCTGGCAAGAAAAATATTTGAGGAATAGGGACAGACACTAATTGACTGGCCACACCCGATCCCATCCCGAACCTGGCAGTTAAGCCCGGCCGGGACGATGATATAATGCGGATTCACGGACAGGAAAGCCTTGCCACCAAAGCCTTCTGACCACTGGCCACTGACCACTGGCTACTGCAACTATCCCCGCCGCCGCCAGCCGGGGCGGCCTTTTCTTCTTGACGTCAAGTATTACATATGTTAGTGTAATAGCTGATGACGGATCAAGATTTCCTCACAATCTGCTTGCCCAAGCCTTCTTTGCGGGAGAGGGAGCTGTTATCTCCGAAGCAGGCGGGCGAGTTGCAAGGCATCTTCAAGACCCTGGCCAACGATACCCGTCTGCGCATCCTCCATGCCCTGGCCCGGGCTGACGAGGCCTGTGTCTCGGAAATATCGGACCTGCTGGCCATGAAGCCCCAGGCCGTCTCCAATCAGCTGATCCGCCTGGCGGACCGGGGCATCGTCGGGTCCCGGCGGGAGGGCAACAATATCTATTACCGCATCGTGGACCCCTGTGTTGTCCAACTCCTGGACCAGGGCCTTTGCCTCAGTGAAGACGCCAAAGCGAGAAGCAAATGAATTTATCCCCGGAAAGACAACGGGCTTTTATGGAAGCCCTGACTTATTTGCACGAGGCCGCGGGCCTGGAGAAATGCTGGGCCTGCGGCTGTTTTCAGCAACTTATCCAGACCCTGGAACAGGCTTTTCCGAACGGTGAAGGCCCCGGGGAACTTCGGGAAGCGGTGGAACAGGCAAAGAGTTTCCTGGTGCAGCAGCGTTATGACTGCCTGGGGTGCGAAGTCTGCATCCCTCCCCTTGCCCTCAATGCCCTGACCCGGGCTTTGGGCGAAGCCGTCTCCGAGCTGGAGGTCTGCCCCACGGAACAAGTGGCGGAGCGCCGGGGGTGGCCGCCGCTGCCCGGGGCTTGCCGGGTGCTGCGCTATCGGGCGCCGGTGGCGGTGTGCACCCTCACCGGCGAGGACCTGGCGGCCGCGGTGGCCCGGGCCTCCGGCCCGGAAATTGCCCTGGTGGGGACGCTGCACACCGAAAATTTAGGGATCGAACGCCTCATCCGGAATGTCCTGGCCAACCCGCACGTGCGCTTCGTGATCGTCTGCGGCCCGGATTCCCGGCAGGCGGTGGGGCACTACCCGGGGGAGTCGTTGGTGGCCCTGGCCCGCCGGGGGATTGACTCCAAGGGCCTCATCCTGGGGGCGCAGGGACGGCGGCCCGTGTTGAAAAACCTCAGTCCCGAAGCCGTGGCCATCTTCCGCGAAGTTGTGGAAGTAATTGATCTTGTCGGCGAAACCGAGGTGGCCAAAATTGCGGCCGCGGCGGAGTGGTGCGCCGGCCGCAATCCGGGCCCGGCCCGGTCTCTTGCCGCCGCCCCCCTTGTTACGTCGATCCCCGGTTATCTGCCTCACCGGATGACGCCCGATCCGGCCGGTTTTTTTGTGATTTACGTCGACCGGGACCGGGACCTGCTGACGTTGGAGCATTATCTCAATGGGGGAGTGCTGGATGCGGTGATCGAAGGCCGCACCGCCGCGGAGCTTTATATCCCGGCCATCGACCGGGGCCTCCTCTCCCGCCTCGATCACGCCGCTTACCTGGGCCGGGAGCTGGCCCGGGCCGAAGAGAGCCTGCGCTCCGGGGCTCCCTTTGTCCAGGACGCCGCGCCGGAATTGGCCGCGGCCTTCACCCCGGCCGTCGTCTCCTGCGGCCCCGTCTGCCGTGAGGCCGCAGCCTGAGGGAATTAATGGCGCAGCCGGTACGGTTGCAGGAAAAGCCCGGATCCGAGACAATCCCGAAAAGAAGCCTCACGCAAAGACGCAAAGGCGCAAAGCAAGACGCAATAATATTCTCAAAAGCAGTGGATCGGTGGGGCGGCCGTCCCTGGCCGCCCGAGAGGTTGGCGGACGGTGATGCCCGCCACACGAAACTTTGAATGTTTTATGGGTGGGCCTGAGGCCCATGGAAAAACTGCTTTAATAGGAACTATCATATGCTCCGTAGTGCCAAGCCTAAGATATTTCCGGCAATTGCCATCCTGGTTATTGCCTTTTTACCGGTTTTCAGCGTAGGACCAAGCCTCAAGGCCGCCGAGACCACCGCGTCTCCCCAGGCGGTTCTGGGGGTTGATGAGTTCATGAAGAATGTGGACCGCTACCCGGGAAAAGTGAGCCTGGAAGGAGTGGTAAGCGCCGTCGCCGCGGATAGGCAGGCGGTTTCTCTGATTGACTGCGGGGAATTCCAGGCCTGCGGCGTCACCACCTGCGCGCAACTGACCTTGCCGGTGCGATGGCCCGGCCCCCTGCCCGGCGTGGGCGACCGGGTCAAGATCGCCGGACAGAATGAGGAAGTCAAAGGCAAGCTCATGTTTGTGGCGGAAAAACTCGAGCAGGCAGCCCGACCATGAGCGCGGCCGGACGTAAAACGCAGCGCTTCCTGCTGCCCCTGGCGGTTTTTCTGGGGGTGGCGGCGGCGCACTACCTCTGGTCCGGTCTATTCCCGGAAGTGGACCCGGTCCAGGCCCGGTGGGCTTCCCTGCAGGGGACTGAACCATCCTGGCTGAGCCGTTACCTGGAGACCCAGGGCTACTGGCTGGGTTACTCCTACGCCCTGTCCCTGGCCTTTGCGGCCGCGGCCCTGCGCCTTTACCGGGAAGAGCGTTATTGCTCGGCAAAATCCCTGGCCCTCGGGGGGCTGACTTTCTCGGGCTTCCTGGCCCTGGCGGGCTGCTTCCTGGCGGGGTGCTGCGGCTCCCCCATGCTGGTGGTTTATTTGAGCCTGTTCGGAGCCTGGTTTCTGCCCCTGGCCAAACCCCTGGCGGCGGTGATCACCACCATTTCCATTATCGGGGCCTGGTGGTGGATGAAACGGCGTTACCGCCCAGACAGACTGCGGGAAGACCCCGCCCCCTATTCTCCGCAGAACCCTTCCTGCCGGTCAAGTTCCTGCCAATGCAGGTGAGTTCAAGGTTCAAAGCCCCTGGTCTTATCAATGCTTTGAAAATTTCAAAGTTTCCTGTAGGGGCGAACCTCGTGTTCGCCCAGATGCATTAAGGGCGAACACAAGGTTCGCCCCTACAAAAAATACCCGTTTGATTCCGAATCGGTATCAGTTGCCAGTGCCAGAGTCTTCTTTTTCTGACCACTGGCCACTGGCTACTACCCCCGCCGCCGCCAGCGGGGGCCGGCAGGGGTGTCGATGATCTCGACGCCCTGGGCGGCCAGTTCGTCCCGGATGCGGTCGGCCTCGGCCCAATTTTGGCGTTGCCGGGCCTCTTCCCGCTGCTCCAGCAGGGCCTCTATGGCCGCGTCCCGGTGGGGGTGGGGCGGGGTCATCACTCCCAGGATTTCGTCCAATTCCTCGAGGCGGGCCAGAATCGCGCCCGCGTCCCCATGCCCCAAACGGCCCCGGTCGATCTCGGCGTTCAAGTCCCCCACCAGGGCGAAGATGGCGGACAGGGCCCGGGAGATGTTCAGGTCGTCGTCCAGGGCGGCGACGAATTCCTTTTTCAGGAGAAAGAGGCGTTCTTCCAGGTGGGCCTGGGGGGAACCCTCCCCGGCGATGAGGGTGAGGCGCTGGATGAAATGGTCCAGCCGGGCCCGGGCCGCGGCCGCGGACTTAAGATTGGCCGGGGTGTAGGCCAGGGGTTTGCGGTAATGGGTGGCTAAGAGAAAATAGCGCACGTCCCTGCCTTTAAAACCCTGGGACAGGAGTTCCCGGACCGCGGCCGGGCCGTCCTCTTTCAACGGCCGGCCTTCCTGGAGGACCCGTTCGCAATGCAGCCAGGAGCGGGCCAGGGGTTTGCCCGTGGCCGCGGTGAACAGGGCGTTTTCGTTTTCTTCGTGGGGAAAGAGGGACTCGATGCCGCCCACGTGGAAGTCCACGCTCTGGCCCAGGTGTTTCAGCGCCATGGCCGCGCACTCCAGATGCCAACTGGGCCGCACCTTGCCCCAGGGGGTGGTGAAATAGAGGCCCTTTTTCAGTTCCCCCAGCTTGGCCCGCTTAAACAGGGTGAAGTCCCGGGGGTTTTCCTTGGCGTATTCGTCAAGGTCCACGGTCTTCCCCACCTTGATCTTGCTCAGGTCCACCCGGGAGAGGCGGCCGTAGTCCTTGAAGCGGGAGATGTCGAAGTAAACCGAGCGCAGCTTCTCGTAGGCAAAGCCCTTTTCCAGCAGGCGGCGGGTGAGGGCCACCATGTCCTCAACGTGCTCCGAGGCCAGGGGATAGAGGTTCCCCTCCTGAATCCCCAAGGTTTCCAGGTCCTGTAAAAACTCCCGGCGAAAATGTCCGGTGAAGTCGGCCAAGTCCTGGCCCGCTGCCGCGGCCCCGGCCAGGGCCCGGTCGTCCAGGTCGATCAAGCTCACCACCTGGCGCACCTTAAAGTCCCGGAAGCGCAGATAACGCTGGAGCAGGTCGGCCACCGCCAGGCGCCGGGCCACCCCCAGGGACAGCGGCGCGTTCAAGGCCGGGCCGTCGGTGAAGATGGTGGCTTCTCCGGCCCGGGCCGGGTCGAAGGCCTCCTTGGCCCGGGTCAGGGTGTTGTAAAACTGGAGGCTGGGGGCTTCCTTGGCGGTGAACAGGGGAGTGGAGAGATAACGCTCGCCGCTGTCCGGGGCGATGGCCACGATGAGGCCGGATTCCAGCTCCCGGGCCTTGCGGATGGCCACGGC
>DYJG01000179.1 GCA_020723225.1 Desulfobacca acetoxidans
GTCTTCAATGGTCAATCTGGGGGAACTGCGGCAGATCCTTGACCGCCAGGAGGAATCCTGGCTTTCCCTCTATGCCACCCGCAGCACCCAGGCCATCCGGCGGCGGTTTGAAGAACGCATCGCCGAGGGCCATCGCCAAAACTTCGCGGTGGACGCGGACCGCATCCTCCATTCCCGGGCCTACACCCGCTATATCGACAAGACCCAGGTCTTTTATCTCATCGACCACGAGCACATCAGCCACCGGGTCTTGCACGTGCAGCTCCTCTCCAAGATCGCCCGCACCATCGGCCGCTTCCTGCGCCTGAACGAGGACCTGCTGGAGGCCATCGCCCTGGGCCACGATATCGGCCATCCCCCCTTCGGCCACGACGGGGAGCGCATCCTTTCATCAATCTGCGAATCCCGGGGCGTCGGCCCCTTCCTCCACAGCGTGCAGGGGGTGTGGTTCCTGGAAAGGGTGGAAAAGGGCGGCCGGGGGCTGAATTTGACCCTCCAGGTCCTGGACGGCATCCTCTGCCACGACGGGGAGACCCACCTGGAGCGGCTGGCCCCGGACCGGGAGAAGACTTTTGCGAATCTGGAAGAGGAGATGCGCGCCAAGACGGCCGATCCCCGGCTTCCCATCAAGCCCATGACCCTGGAAGGCTGCGTGGTGCGGCTGGCGGACACCATCAGCTATATCGGCCGGGACCTGGAAGACGCCATCACCCTCAATCTGGTCAAGCGGGAAGAGCTGCCCGCCCAAGCCGCCCAGCGCCTGGGCCGCACCAACGGGGCCATTGTCTATAGCCTGGTGGCCGATCTCATCACCCATAGTTTTGAAAAAAATTACGTGGGCTACAGCCCGGAGGTGGGCCAGGCCCTGAAAAGCCTGAAGGAATTCAATTACGAACGCATCTACAATAATCCCTTAATCAAGGCGGAGACCCCGAAAATCGAGGGTCTCTTCGCCTCCATGTGGACCCGCTTTATCCGGGATCTTGAGGAACGCCGCCTTGATTCCCCCATCTGGAGGGATTATCTAGCGTCTATGGACCCGGTATACCTGGAAAACACACGGCCCGGGGAGATTGTCCGGGATTTTATCGCGAGCATGACCGACGCTTATTTCTTAAAGCAGAGCGGGGAGCTGTTCTTTCCCCAGCCTTTGCCCTGGAGGTTCGCCTGAGGCCGACATGCGCCTGATGACCTTCAATCTCCGGTTTGCCACGCCGATAGACGGCCCCAATGAATGGGAATACCGCAAAGAGTTGGTGGTGGAGATTATCCTGGCCCACGGGCCCCACCTCCTGGGCACCCAGGAAGGCACCGTGCCCCAGTTGGAGTATCTGGCCGCCCACCTGCCCCGGTATCAACCGCTGATCGGCCATCGGCAGATCGACCGCACCTGCCAGTATCCCACTATTTTTTATCGGGAAGACCTGTTTACGGCCGCGGAATCGGGAGAATTCTGGCTGTCGGAGACCCCCGCGGTGCATCGCAGCAAGAGCTGGGACAGCGCCTTCCCCCGCATGGTCACCTACGGCCTGTTTCAGGAGACCGGCCGGGAGTTGTGGTTTTATTTCCTCGACACCCACCTGGATCATATTTCGGCCCCGGCGCGTTTGAACGGCGCCCGGATGATCCGGGAGCATTTCTTCCCTCTGCAAAGACCCATGATTCTCGTGGGAGATTTCAATGAGCCGCCGGAGTCTCCGGTGTACCAGGAATTCCTGAACCCTTCCAGCCCCTTGCAAGATTCCTGGCGGAGCCTGCACCCCCCCGGAGTGGAGGCCACCTCTCAGCACGACTTCGACGGTTGCCTCCGGGGTAGCCGTATTGATTGGATTTTGTTATCCTCACCCTTTAAGGTCAAGGAAGCCTTTATGGTTACCGATAATTTAAATGGGCGCTATCCTTCGGACCACTTTCCCTATGCCGTGGAGGTGGAGTATTAAAATGCTGCGATTGCTTTTGCTGATCTGTTTTTGCTTTCTGAACCTGGCGGCCGCTCCGGCTGGTCCCGAAGTGGGGATCGATCTTTACCAGAAGTTGGGCGGGTGCGACGAAGCGTACATGGTGGAAAAGCAGATCACCGTGAACCGCCTGGCCCTGGAGAGGGGATTGCGCTGGCCGGTGGTGGTCAGGCAAAACCAGTTAAAAAAGCCTTATCGTTTGAAAACGGGGATGACCCTAAAAATCGACAGCACCCATATCGTGCCCGGGGACTTGGGCAGCGGCCTGCTCATCAACCTGCCGGAGCTGAACCTTTACTATTTCAAGGACGGGGCCTATCAGCGGCGCTATGCCCTGGCCGTGGGCAAGCCCAGTTGGCCCACTCCCACCGGGAACTACAAGATCATCGACAAGCGTAAAAACCCCACCTGGAACGTGCCCGAGTCCATCCAGGAAGAGATGGAGGAGCAGGGTCTGGAAGTGGTGGAACAGGTGCCGCCGGGCCCCAAGAATCCTTTGGGGAAATTCTTTATGCTCACCTCAGCCGAGGGAGTGGGCATCCATGCCACCAACCGGCCCTGGAGCGTCGGTTCTTACGTGTCTCACGGCTGTATCCGCATGCTGCCCGATGAGATCGAGAAGCTCTTCCCCCAGATTTCGTTGGGGACGCCGGTGAAGATTATCTATCGGCCCATCAAGTTGGCCCTCACCGACCAGGGGCGCGTCTATCTGGAAGCCCACCCCAACATTTACCAGAAAAAGATGCAGCCCCTGGCTCAACTCAAGGACCTGGCCGGGAAAAACCGGCTGGAGGACCGCATTGACTGGGACCTGGCGGCCAAAATCCTGAAGACCCGGGAAGGGGTGGCCCGGGACATCACCAAAGAACCCCCGGAATCTAAAACCCGCACCACTGCCGGTCCCACCCCGCCTCCCCGGGAGACTTCCCTTTTTCCTTTACAGGGCAAAGAAGCCAAGTTAGAATAGGCCCCGCTGATTTTTGTGGGAGAAGGCCGTGCCGGACCAGGATACTTCCCCGGAACACTTGCAGACCTGCGGGAAGAGAACCGGAATCTCAGTAAGGAAAGAGGACTGAAAAGATGCGCTTGAGCCGCTTAAGTCGAATCGTCCTGGGCATGTTGATCTTGCAGGGATTATTGTTTGCCGGTATGGGCCTGGCCCAGACCCAGGCTCCTCCTCAGCCCCAGACCGGCGCCGCGCCCGCCGCCAAATGCGGCCCGGATCACGCCATCCTCTACAAGAGGGCGGTGAGCCTGCTGGATAAGGCGGAGAAGAAACTGGCCGCCAAGTACACCGCAGAGGCCAAATCCCTGCTGAAGGAGTGTAATTCCCTGTTTACCATCCTGGTGAAAGAATGCGGCCCGGAGCAGAAGGCCCGGACCCTGACCTCCCAGGAAGAGCAGCAGGAGGCGGTGAATAAAAAGCTGGCCGCGGATGAAACGGCCTCGGCCGAGCGCCTGGAAAAATCCTCCGGGGAGAAGCTGAAGAAGGCCGAACAGACTCCCCAGCAGGAACTGGCGGTGAAACTCGCCCGGGAAGCCAAGACGGAATCCGAACAGGCCCAGGTCCGCCACCTCAAAGCCGGCATCTATTCCCTGCGCAACCAGCAGATGATCTTCCGGTTCTTAGCAAAATAGGGGTTAAAAGGGGAAAAGGGGAAAGGGGGAAAGACACGGGCATTTAGGTCCCTTTCCCCGTTTTCCCCTCTTCCCCTTTTCCCCCTTGATTCCAGGGAGTCTCCTTGGATATCAGCATTTTCAGCGAGCAAGTAGGGCCCCTGGCAGTCCTCACTTATCTGGTGGCCTGTCCGGAGACCGGGGAGGCTCTGCTCATCGACCCCGGGGGGCCGGCGCCGGCCCTGGAGGCCCGGCTTAAGGAAAACGGCTGGCGTCTCCGGTGGATCGTCAACACCCACGGCCACGCGGACCATATCGCCGGCAACGGCCCCTGGGCGGAGAAAACCGGCGCTCAAGTAGTCATGCACCGCCTGGACTGGGAATTCTTCAGCCGCCCGGAGATGCAGGAGATGGCCCGGGCCGAGGGGTTTCCGCCGCTGACCCGGGTGGACCTGGAGGTGGAGGACGGCTCGAAGCTACCCCTGGGCCGCCTGGAAGCCCTGGTTTTACACACCCCCGGCCATACCCCCGGCGCCATCTGCCTGTACTTTCCCGGCCACCTGTTCACCGGGGACACCCTCTTCGTGGAGGCGGCCGGGCGCACCGATCTGCCGGGCGGGTCCCTGGAGGTCCTGATCCAATCCCTCCAGGACAAAATCATGCCCCTGCCGGATGAGACCCGCATCTGGCCGGGCCATGATTACGGGGAGACCCCCTACTCCACCCTGGGCCAAGAGAAGGCCGCCAATCCTTATCTCACCGATTTTTTTTAAGACTCCGCCGGGAGATAGATCGTCACCTGCGTGCCTTTGCCGGGCTCGCTGTCGATGCTGATTCCTCCCTGGTGGGCCTGGATGATCTTCTGGGAGATGGCCAGCCCCAGGCCGCTGCCTTTGGGCTTGGAAGAAAAGAAGGGCTGAAAGATTTTTTCCTGAACCTCGCGCGGGATTCCCACTCCCGTGTCGCTGATGGTGATGAATACCCGGCCGGTTCGGAGACCCGTGGCGATGGTCAGGGCGCCGCCGGTGTCCATGGCCTCAATGGCGTTTTTGGCGATATTCAAAACCACCTGCCGTAGGTGGCCCGGGTCAAATTGCACCTCCGGGAGGCCGGGGTCCAATGCCAACACTAAATCGATTTTGCTTTCCCGCAGGCTGGGTTCCAGGCGTTGGCAGGTTTCCTGGATCAGGGCGTTGAGATTTCCCGGTTTCTTTTGGGGTTCGGAGAATTTGGCGTAGCTGCCGACCTCCACCAGGAAATCTTCCAGCCGTTTGACTTCATCCACGATAATGTGCAGTTTTTCCAGGTTTTTTTGCGGGTCCTGGGCAAAATCTTTCAAGACCTGGCGGGCGAAGCCGCCGATGAGCATCAACGGATTCTTGATTTCGTGGCTGATGTGGGCCGCCATCTTCCCCAGGATGGCCAGGCGTTCGCTCCTGAGGAGCTCCTCCTCCATGCGTTTCCGTTCCCGCAGGTCCTTAATATGGGCGATCATGCCGATTTCCTGGTCGTTTTCCTTAAGCAGCCGGGCGGAGAGCCAGACGGGAACCAAAAAACCGTCCTTATGCCGGAGCCAGGACTCGTAATTTTCGAGGACGCCTTCTCCCCCGTAGAAGGGATCGTGGATTCTGGCCTCGATCTCCTGGAATTGGCCCGGGGCATAGAGGTCCCGAATATTCTTGGCGCCCAGGACTTCTCCCGGTTCATAGCCCATGATTTTGGCCGCGGTGTCGTTAAAGGTGCGGATAACGCCGTCCATGTCATGGCCCACGATGCCGTCCATGCAGGTGTGGATCAGCAGCTTCTGGAAATAGATGCCGCGCTCCACTTCGGCGGCCAGGGCTTCTTCTTCCCGCTGGCGCTTGATCTGCCACCACATGGCGTTCATCAACAAAGTCAGTTGGCGGACGTCCGACTCATCGTATTCCTCGTCCTTATTGCCCACGCCGGCCACGGCCACGATATGGTCGCCGTCAAAGACCGGGATATTCAGATGTCGCCGGACTTCCACATGCCCCGGGGGATAGCCCTTCTTATAGGGATTATCTGCGGCATAATCATTGGTGATGATGGGGCGCCGCTGCCGTACGGCTTCCCCCCAGAGCCCGGTGGTCTCCAGGGGATAGATCAAAGGTTTATCGGCAACGATGCATTCCTCCATGGCCGTCCTGGACCAGGCCTGCATGGTGAGCACCGTCTCGTCCTCGTTCATGAATGCCAGGTAGCCGATATTGCTTTTAGTCAGCCGGACCCCTTCTTCCATGGCGAAATCGGTAATTTCTTTGATACTCCCCTTGGTCATCCGGCTAATCTGCCAGACCGCCTCCAGGCGGGATTCGTCCAGGCGCAGGGCCTCTTCCATGTTG
>DYJG01000180.1 GCA_020723225.1 Desulfobacca acetoxidans
ATATTCAATATTATCCCGGAAGCTGTTATCTTTTTACGGAAAACGAAAAATGAAAAACGGCATAATCAGCCGCAGGTCTCATCCGCCGCAATTGGGTCGGAGTTTTGGTTATGGCATTTAGAGCAGGTCTGCGGCTCCTCTCCCTTTTGGGCCGGAGCGGGCTCCTGATGGCCGCAGAAACGGCACACCAGAGATTCCCCCGCCAGGCGGTAGTCTCCCCCCTCAATGCGAATGGCCTTGCCGTGGGCCAAGGCATCGGCCACCGCCTTATGCGCCCGGGCCAGGATGCGGGTCACCGTGGGCCGGGAAACCTGCATCTCTTTGGCCACCTGTTCCTGGTTCAGGCCCAAAAAGTCGGACAGCCGCATAGCCTCCATTTCATCGATGGTGATGACGTTATGCTCCAAGTTCCGGAGGGGGATACCCTGGGGCTTGAAAAAAGTCACCCCCGGCTCCATCTTCACCCACCGGCATTTTTTCGGTCTGGCCATAATGCAAGGTCCCCATTCTGCTGTGTCCTTATTTTTAAAACCGAACCCCCCTTCTGTCAAGGAGATAAACCGGGAAATGGGCCTTCCTCCGGTCCGGGCATTGACGAACGGCGGAAAGCAGCATATCTTGAAACATTACTTCGGGAATGGGAGATGATGGTGACCGCCCAGCAATATTATGCCCAGGTGGAGGAGTGCGCCGACTTCCTGGGCCGGAATTGGCAAGCCGCCCCGGAATGGGGCATCGTCCTGGGAACCGGCATGGGGCTGTTGGCCGGGCAGATGGTGGAGGAAGGAAGCCTCCCTTACGAGAAGCTGCCCCACTATCCCCGGGCCACCAGTCCCAGCCACCGGGGACACCTGAGCTGGGGGCTGCTGGCCGGCAGCCGGACGCTCCTCTGCCAGGGGCGGCTGCACGCCTATGAGGGTTATTCGCTGCGCCAGGTGACCTTTCCGGTGCGGGTGATGGCCGCGGTGGGCGTCAAAAAACTGATCCTGACCAACGCCGCGGGGGCTTTAAATCCCTTCTTTAAGGCCGGGGAATTGATGCTTCTCCGGGATCACCTCAACTTCCTGGGAGACAGCCCCCTCACCGGGGAGAATATCGACGCCTGGGGGCCGCGGTTTCCCGACTTAAGCCGGGTCTATGACCGCCACTTGATGCAGGTGGCGGAAGAGGTGGCCCGCCGGCAGGGTTTGGTATTGCGGCAGGGGGTTTACGTGGCGGTCAAAGGCCCTCAATTGGAAACCCCCGCGGAAACCCGTTTTTTGCGGCTGATCGGCGCGGACGCGGTGGGCATGTCCACCGTGCCAGAGGCCATCTGCGCGGTGCACGCCGGGCTGCAAGTCTTAGGAATCTCCGTGCTCAGCAATCTTAATCTCCCGGACGCCATGGCCCCCACTTCTCTGGAAGAGATTGTGGACACCGTGGCCCGGGCCGAACCCCGGTTGGTGCAATTAATCCTGGGGATTGTGGAACACGCCGCAGCCCCGGCTTAACTTTTTTTCTTCCGGGCTTTTTTCTGAGCCTTGGCCTTGGGAGAGGCGGCTTGAGCCTCCGGAGCGGCAGCAGGGAGAGGAGATTCCGCAGTCGGCGTGGCCTTGAGAAGACGGGCGGGTTTCGCCGCGCCCGGGGGCGTCAGCACATAGACCCGCTGTTCCTTGGGCAGATTATCCAGCAAAGATCCACAACTTTCGCAAGCCTTTAAAGAAAGGGGATTAAGCGTTTGGCATTTCGGGCACTTCATCCACAGCCCCATTACCATCCTCCGGGGGTTTTTGGTAACAATTAACAAACCCCGGGCTAATCTTCAAGGTTTTTCTTGCAATTAATCACGTTCTGCCCCTTTTCCGGCAGGCAGGACTCTAAATTAAATGGATAAGGAAGAACACCTTATGAAAAAAACAGTGATTATCACGGACCAAGCCCCGCCTGTTGTCGGCCCTTATAGCCAGGCTCTGGCCGCAGGCCCCTTCGTCTTCCTCTCCGGCCAGATTCCCCTGGACTCTAAAGGGCAAATGGTGGAAGGCGACATTGTCGTGCAAACCGTTCAGGTGATTCAGAACCTGAAAGCCGTCCTGGCTGCGGCCGGCCTCACCCTCAAGGACGTGGTCAAGACCACCGTATATCTGGCCGACATGGCGAATTTCATGGAAATGAACCGTACTTACGGAGAGTTTTTTTCGGAACAGCCACCGGCCCGCACCACCATCCAGGCCGGGGCCTTGCCCAAAGGGGCGGCCATCGAAATCGATGTCATTGCTTTGAAGAAGACCTAAGGAGCAGGGGGCAGGGGCCAGGGGGCAGTAGTCAGTAGCCAGTAGCCAGTGGTCAGTGGTCAGTGGTTAATGGTTAATGAAACAGCACTGATTTAGAGGCACCGAACAAGGAACTTTGAACTTTTTAAGGCGGTTATTCGTGAACCTTGGTTTACTAAAAAATCATGAAAGGCTCGTAGCGGGCGTCTCGCCCGCCCCAGTGATGCGTACAGGCTGGAAAGCCTGTGCTGCCGCTTATCTTGCGTCTTTCTTTGCGCCTTTGCGTCTTTGCGTGAGGATTTCTTTTAAAACCAGCTAAGCCATTTTGCCGGGGAGGCGCAAGCATGCGCACATTCCAGGAAATCAAGGACAACTACCGGCTGACCGACGTGGATATAGAGATCCTGCGGGGCCTGCTGCCCCTGGTGGAGCCCCACGCCGACCGCCTGGTCAGCGACTTTTACCACCTTTTTCAGCAGATGCCGGACGCGGCCCGGTTTCTTGAGGATGAAGCCAGGCTGGCCCGGCTTACCCACGCGCACCACACCTGGCTGCTGGCCCTGTTCCAGGGGCCCTTTGATGACCGCTATTACCAGCGCCTGCAGCGCGTCGGCCATACCCACGTGCGCATCGGCTTATCGGCCCATTTCGTTTACGTGGGCATGAATTTCCTGCGGCTCCAGCTCCAGAAGATCATCGAGAACGAAGTGGAACCACGGCTCCGGGAGCCGTCTCTCAGGGCCATGGAGAAGATCCTGGACCTCAACCTGGACGTCATCGCCCGGACTTATCACGAAGAGGAGATGCGCCGGGTTTTTCTGTCCTACCGCCTGGACAACGCCTTGATCAGGTTTGCCCACCGCTTTACTTTCGGTCTTAACATGTTGCTGCTTTTGGGCCTCATCAGCTTGTCTATAGGCGTGGTGGCGGTCCTGGCCCATGACGTCAGCCTGATCTTTAGGGGCAGCCCGGAAAAGGGGCTGGTGTCGGCCTTGGGCTCTTTGTTGATCCTGTGGCTGATGATCGAGCTGCTGGACGCGGAGATCGACCGGCTCCAGGGCGGGGATTTTCAATTGTCCCTGTTTGTGGGGGTGGCCCTGGTGGCCTTCATCCGCAAAGTGCTGGTGGCCTCCCTGGCCCATGAGTCTTTGCAGGTGGAACTCATGTACCTGGGGGGCATTTTGATCCTGGGGTCGATTTACTGGCTGGTGTCCCGGGCCGAGAGCCGCAAGAGGTGAGAAAAAAAGTTCTCACGCAAAGACGCCAAGGCGTAAAGGCGCAAAATATAATTATTAAGGGGCACTGGTGTACCGTGCCCCTTAAAATATTTCTGGCGTCTTTCTTTGCGTCTTAGCGTTTTTGCGTGAGATTTATCTTTTTATGACCAGGCCCCTACCCCTGCCCGCCGGCGGGCTCCGGCGGGGCTTGGGGACCTGGAGGAGGTCCGGGTTCGCCTTCCAGTTCCGCTTTATCCGTAAACCGGTGGGGCAGCCGGATGGTCACCGTGGTCCCCCGGCCCACCTTGCTGTCCAGGGTGATGACCCCCCGATGCTCATCCACTATCTGCCTCACGAAGACCATACCCAAGCCGGTGCCCCCGATTTTGGTGGTGTAAAAGGGCACAAACACCTTGTCCACCACCTCCGGGGGCATGCCCCGGCCCGTGTCCTGAAGGGTCAAGACCGCATAATCCTTTTCCACCTTGGTGCGCACGATAATCTTGCCAAAGGGCCGGGTGGCTTCCACCGCGTTGCGAATCAGGTGGGACAGGGCCACTTTCAGCAGGTGCCGGTTGAGGCGCCCCACCAGGGGCTGGGGGTGAAGGGCGATGATCAGGGCCAGGCTTTTGCTTTTGATCTCCGGCCGCAGCAATTCCAAGGTGTCCGCCACGATATCGTTGAGGTCCTCCTGGTTGAAGAAGGACTCCTTCCTCTGGGCCAGGGATTCGAAGCGGGCCACCATCTGCTCGATGCGCCGAGCCTCTTCGGCAATGGTGGAGAGCCAGGCCCGGGTGGGATCATCCGGGTCGGTCTTGCGCAAGAGGCGATTGCTGAAGCCGCCGATGACGTGCAGCGGATTGCGGATGCCGTGGGCCATCCCTAAGGCCATTTCCGACATGGTGCGCTCCATCACCAGGGCTTCCATCTCCCGGTTGAGGGCCAGGATCTCATGGCTGGTCTCTTCCAGATGATGGTGGTCCTCTTCCATGCGGCGGTACAGGCGCTGGATGCGGTGAAAAAAGAAGACGGTGGCGGCAATCATTACATAGATGATGCTGTCAAAGCCTCCGAAGACCCTGCGGAGACGCCATAAACTCGGGGTTTCTCCAAAATAATTGATGATTTCCTGGGTGACGTGAGAGACGGCGTGGGAGATGGAGAAAATAACGAATCCCAGGGTAAGCCAGTCCAAAAACAACCAGAGGGCGTTTTCCGGCTCCCGGGCCATGAGGCTGCGGGTTATTCTCAGGGAAAGAAAAGAGAAAACAAGAACCGCAATGGTGCCCAGAACTTGGGAAAACCAGATGGGGAAGAAGGGCAGGCTGGTCATCGCGATTCGGTTTTTGACTCCAGGGCCAGAATTTTGAGCCCCCGGTAAAAGAGATAAAAAGCCGGAATCAGCAAGGCAAAATGATCAATCTTGGTAACGTAGTAGAACCAGGATTCCCAGTCCTCCACGACCAGGTACTTGGAAAAGCCCTGTCCCACGAAGCTCCGGTTGGCCCGGCCCCATTCCAGGGTGTGGCCCACCACCGCGTCCAGATTCCAAAGAGCTATAATGCCGCAAGCCCACATCAGGTAACGGAGCCCCCGGAATCGCTGCAGCTTCTCCTGGCGCATGGCATAGATGAAAAAAATCATGGCCCCGCAGAAGAGAAGGTGCGCCAACTGGTGGACGTAGGAGCCTTCCGTGCCCCACAGGAACCAGCCTTGGGCCGCGGCATAGCCGGGAGACAAGAGGAGGAGAAATAAAACCCCGGAAAAATTCTGAGCCAGGCGGCGTTTCATCGATGTGCGCCTCTTGCACCTATTATTGGCATCTCCGGGGGGATTGTCAATAAAGGTTTAAGTCTGATACCCCAGCAGGCGCAGCGCCCGTGGGTCCTTGCGCCAATTTTTCCAGACCTTCACCCAGAGGTCTAAAAAGACGCGGCAGCCCAGCAAGTCCTCCATCTCCAGGCGGGCCTCCTGGCCCACGGTCTTTAAGAGATGCCCCTTCTTGCCGATGACGATGCCCTTCTGGGACTCCCGCTCCACATAAATCACGGCCCGGACCCGCACCAGTTCGGGACGCCGGGACTCGTCGAATTCCTCGATATCCACGGCCACCGCGTAGGGAATCTCCTCCCCCAGGTGGTGTAGCAACCGTTCCCGAATCAGCTCGGCCACCAGGAAGCGTTCCGTCTGTTCCGTGACCTGGTCTTCCGGGTAGATGGGAGGGGCCGTAGGCAGCAACTTGATAATTTCCCCCTCCAGCTCCGGGAGGCCTTCGCCTAAAAGGGCGCTCACGGGAATGACCGGCCCCCGGGGAAAGAGACGATGATACGCCTCCATCAGGGGGAGGAGCTTGGGCTTGGAGATCAAGTCGATCTTGTTGATGGCCACCACCAGGGGTTGGGTGAGCTGCTGCAGGTGGGGGAGCAAGACCCGGTCCTGGGGGTCGGGAGGCCGGGGCTCCACCAGCCAGA
>DYJG01000181.1 GCA_020723225.1 Desulfobacca acetoxidans
CACGTCCGGATCTGTGAGGGCGTGGGGGTGGGATTCCCCCACGCTACTCGACGACGGCCGTCCACCATTTGATGGTCTGAGGTTGAAATGAGGGGACGGTGGCTTTTTCCCCACCTTATATGACCCTGGCCCTACGGGATTCTTTGCTCCAGCAACGGCAGCAGTTGCTCCCGCATGCTGTCCCGGACCTGGCGGAAGACGGTGAGGACCTTTTTTTCGGGGCCTTTGGCTTTGCCGGGGTCGGGGAAGCCCAGGTGGATTTTTTCCGTGGGTCCGGGGAAGATGGGGCATTGTTCCTGGGCCTGGTCGCAGACGGTGATCACCAGGTCGAATTGCAGGTCTTTAAAGTCGTCCACGGACTTGGACCACTGCCGGCTGATGTCGATCCCCAGTTCGGCCATGACCCGGATGGCTTTGGGGTTGACCTTGGTGGGCCTCACCCCCGCGGAATAGGCCCTGACCTTTCCCGCCAGGAAGTGGTTGACCAGGCCCTCCGCCATCTGGCTGCGGCAGGCGTTTTCGGTGCAGAGGAATAAGACCTTGAGCATACGATGGTTACCGTTATTGAATAAAAGATGTTTTCACGCAAAGACGCAAAGGCGCAAAGCAAGCGCAATAATTTAGAAATTTAGGGGAATTTCTTTGTAGTCAAATGACCCCACAAAAAACAAGTTATTGTAGGGTGGGCACTGCCCACCGATTTCTTTGCTGATAGATTTTTATAATTTATAGGTGCGGCGAAGGACCGGGAGAAATTGCTCAGCCATAGCCGTCCAACTCCACCGTCCATCCCATCTTGGCCGCCAACGCGGTGAAGGGCCGACGAATCTTTGGGTTAAGAAACGCGGGCCATTCTTGAGTGGTCAATTCCAGACGCGCCCGGTTCCCGCGAATTCTCAGACGCACCTGGGAAAAACCCCGCCGGCGCAGCCAGGACTCGGCTTCACCCACCCGGGCCAAGGCTTCCTTGGTTAACAGAGTATCATAAGGGAAACGGGTGGCCAGGCAGCTCTGGGCCGGGCGGTCCCAGGCCAGGCCCAGTCTGCGGCTCATTGCCCGGATGGCGGCTTTTCCCAGGCCGGCCTCCAGCAGCGGACTCTTTACCCCCAGTTCCTTGGCGGCCCGGAGCCCGGGCCGGAAATCGCCCAGGTCGTCCAGATTGGTGCCGTCCCAAATTTCCTGAATCCCCAAGTCTGCGGCGATCTTTTGGGCCTGTTCGATGATCGCCTTTTTACAGGCGTAACAGCGTTGCCGGGTATTATGCCGGAAGTCAGGAAGTTTCAGAGGGTCCGTTTCCCGCACCAGGTGCCGGACCCGGAGGCGCCGGGCCAAGACAAAAGCCCCGGCCAGTTCTCCGGGCACGGTATGGGGGCCGGTGAAGGTGAGGGCCGTCAGGCCCGGCCCCAGCAGCGGCGCGGCCGCGGCCAGCAGCAGGCTGGAATCGGTTCCCCCGGAGAAGAGCAGCAAGGCCCGGGTCCGGGCCTTGAGGCGGTTGGTTAAGTTGGTGATGGGATGATCTCCTGGGTTCCTATTCGGCGGGTTTTCAGTAATAAGTAATAAGTGGTCAGTCAGTGGCCAGCTTTGAATGGGAAACTTTACTTATTACTTATCACTTATTACTTATTACTGGCCCCTGACCCCTATCCCCTGTCTCCTAACTGTCCCTGCTTCCGGTGCGGACGCAGTGGACCTCTTCGCTGCCGGGGAGCATATCCACCGGCTCTCCCAGGAGAAACTGGCCCTTTTCGATCCACTCTTTGAGGAGCTGGGCCACTTCCCGGGCCCGGACCAGGCTGGAGAGCGGCACGGTGGGGATTTCCTGGCCGTCCAGGTTCATCTTCCCGCTTTTCAACTGGGCGTAGCTGACCTGGCCCAGGATGCGGCCGGTGGCTGCGGGGTAGTCGTGGCCATAGTCGACAATGGGGGCCAGGAGCTGGTCGTCGGATATCGCGACGTAGTGGGCGATGTCTTCGTTGAGCATGGGGATGGGAATGCCCATGCCCACGGTCAGGGAGCAGCCGTAGCCCAGGAGGCTCACCCCCACCAGGTAGCGGGGGCTCATCTTTTTCAAATCCCCGAGGACCATCAAAGTGCCCGCGGGACCCAGGGGAACGCCGTTTTCCCCCCGGGGTTTGCCCGGGTTGTGCTGGGTGCCGGGGAAACAGACGTAGCCCACCGCCCCCCCCAGGAAGATGCGGGTGCCGATGCCGATGGTGCGGTAGTAGGGATCGTTGAACAAAGGACTGAGTTGGCCGGAGGTGCAGAAATTGGCATTCCCGGCTCGGGGCCGCAACGGCCCCATGTAGGTATAGATGGTGCGGTTGGAGAGGTTGACCGCGCAGTTATAATTCTGATAGCAGTTCCGGGGGTTGAAGAGCACGGCGTTGACCACCCCCTTGAGGGTGATGTCTTTCTCCACCCGTTTGTTGGGATAGCAATCGGTGCCGTAGGCCTCGGCCACCAGATGGACCGCCTTCCCGGCCACCAGATCCTGGATCACATGGCCGCCGCCGTATTTGAACTCGCCGGGGTACACCTTGTTCAGAGGATCGTCCTCGGTGGGCTCGGTGGCGCCGATATAAACGTCCACCGCGGCCAGGCCGGCGTAGGCCGGGACATTGTTGAGCCACACCTTGGAGGCCTTGATGGGGGGCTTGGTGTGGCCGAAGTTGATGATCGCGCCCGAAGAGCACATGGGAGAAAAGGTGCCGGTGGTGACCACGTCCACGGTGCGGGCCGCCTCCGCTTCTCCTTTGCGGCGCACGATGTCGATGATCTCCTCGGCGGTAACCACTACTGCCTGGCCTTTTTTGATTTTCTCGTTAATTTCCTGGTAGGTTTTGTTTACCTGGTAGTTGGCCACTATATTCTCCTCCTGATATCTGGGCGCGTCACAGGCCGAATTTTCTTAATGTTGGTAACGCTTATTCAGAATGACAAATGTATTTTGCGTCTTTCTTTGCGCCTTTGCGTCTTTGCGTGAGGCAAAGAAAACCGTCTTCACAGCGCACTGCGGTTGAGTTTGACTTCCATGGCCCGGGCCGGGCAGACCGGGCAGCAAAGCTCGCAGGCGCTGCATCTGGCGGCGTCAAAGACCACGGCCATGTCGGGCCGCTCGATGTGCAAGGCACCGGAGGGGCAGACCGCGGTGCAGGTGCCGCATTGATAACAGAGGTCTTCGTTGCGCCGCACCTCTCCGGCCACTTTTTTAACCTTCACCCCGGATTCACGCAGGTATTTGAGGCCCCGGCGGAAGTCCTTGGGATGCCCCCGGAGCTCCATGACGATCAATCCCTCTTGCCGGGGGTTGATGGCGGCCTTGAGGAGATTAAACTCCAGAGAGAAATCCTTCACCAGCCGGTAGATAATTGGTTGGTCCACCACTTCCCGGGAGAACTGCAATACCAGCATTTCCGCGTGCATGTCGGCATCCTTAATTATTTTAAGAAAAAGGCAGGGAAATGCGAGCCGCCAGGGCTCGATTTCCCCTATCCCCGGCAGGAAACCAGACCCGAAGGGTATATATAATGTAATAAACAATATAGGTTCATGTCAAGAGGTATTATAGCGATTTAGTATAGATTATATAAATATGGATTAACTTTCCGACCCGGAGAAGCGCTTGACCGCGCCTTATTTTATCCTTAATTTGGGATTATGATTACTGATTTCTTCAGCAGCTCCGTCTCCTTTTTTATCACCGCGCTGATTTCCCTGTTCGTGATCATCGATCCGTCGGGTAATGTTTTTCCCTATCTGGCGCTGTCGTCCCCGGCGGCGCCTTCCGGGGGAGATCTGGCCCGGCGCTCCTGTCTTTACGGCTTCCTGATTCTGGCCCCATTCATTGTCATCGGCAGGTTGATCCTCAATTTTTTCGGCATCAGCCTGCCGGCCTTTCAAATCACCGGGGGCCTCATCCTGTTCCGCATCGCCTTCGATATGCTGGAGGGCCGGGGCCATTTCAACCGCCTGGATACCTCCTCCAGCCTGGTGGCCGCGGACTACCGGGATACCGCCCTGGTGCCCCTGGCCATGCCGCTTTTGGCCGGGCCCGGGGCTATCTCCACCATCCTGGTGCTCACCAGCCGTTCCCGAAGCCCCCTTGAAGACGGGCTCATCCTGGTAGCCTTGACGATCGTCATGCTCGTGACTTATCTGGTCTTCAGGTTTGCCGAACAGCTTTTGGTCTTCTTGAAGGAGAGCGGCATCCGGCTGATGACCCGCATCATGGGCCTGATCCTGGCCGCGCTGGCGGTGGAATTCGTCATCCAGGGCCTGCGCGCAGCCTTCCCGGGCTGGCATTGAGAATCAATAAAAATCCACCGGGTCGATCTTCCGGGATGCGGACCAGTGGAAGAAGAGATTGCTGGGCAGGCCCTGGAAGATATAGCGGTTGGGGGGCATGAGCAGCCGGCGGCAGATGGAGGAAAAGGAGTAGAATTTCTGGAAGCAGCGCCAGACCCCGGCTTCGCACTCCTCAGGGGTCATCTGTTTGGGGATGAAATTGCAGACCATCCCTAAGTATTTTTCCGCATCCGGGTTGTGCACCCGGCCTTCTTTATTGAGCTGGTCCCACATGGGGGTGCCCCTCCTGGGGGTGGCCACGTTGAAAAAGGCCAGGGGCGCCTTGATGCGCTGCAGGAATTCCAGGGTTTCGTCAAAGAGCTGTTTTTTATCGCCGTCCAGGCCGAACATGAAGTTCAGGGAATAAAAGATGCCCCGGTCCCGGAGGCGGCCCAACAGCCATTCGTATTCCTGCACCGGATTTTGCACCTTTTCGATGGAGGCGATGGACTCCTGGCAGACGTTTTCGATGCCGATGTTCACGTGGTGGCAGCCGGATTTCTTGGCCAGGTCCAGCAGGTCCTCGTCCCTGGAGGTATTGATGGTCCAGAGGCAGCTCCAGCGCAGGTTGAGCGGGATGAGGGCCTGGAACAGCTCCTTGGCGTAATCCCGGTGGCCGGTGAGGTTGTCGTCGATGAAATAGATATTCTTCAGGCCGGTGATCTTGACGTTGGCCTTGATCTCTTCGATCACCTCCCCCAGGGGCCGCCTGCGGTAGGTATGGCCGTAAACGATGGGCACCTCGCAGAAGGCGCAATGATAAGGGCAACCCCGGGTGGTCTGGGTGGGGATGATCTTCACCCGGTAACGCCTTAAGTTCACCAGCTCCAGGCGGGGCCGGGGCAGGCCGGCCAAATTGTGAAACTCGGCCGACTGGTAACGGGGTTTGAGCCGCCGCACCCGGGCATCCTCCAAGACCTGCTCCCACACCGCTTCCGCTTCCCCCACCACCACCGCGTCGCAATGCTCCAGGGATTCCTCGGGGTGCAAGGTGACGTGAAACCCGCCCATCACCACCTGGACGCCCCGTTGCCGGAATTCCCCGGCGATTTCGAAGGCCCGCTGGGCGGTGGCGCAGGTGGCGGTGATGCCCACCAGGTCGTACTGGCGGTTGTAAGGGATGGGAGAGAGACGGTCGTCCACCAGATCCACATGGATGCCTTTGGGGGTGAGACCCGCGAGGTAAGGCAGGGTGATCCCCAGGAGCCAGCGGGTGCGGCTGCGCAAAAGCTTCTGGTTGGGATAACGGGTGGTGGGTTGGACCAATAATATTCTCATTGAAAACCTCAGACTATCCGGATAAGCTTGATTAGATTATTTAATTTTATGCAAATCAACATTTTGATGCCACAAGAAAAGAATTTCCCGGCCTAAGGCCGTTTCGGGTCAGTCTGGAGACCCCCCGCTTATACTGTCTCTTTTAACGAAAAACTCAAAACGAAAAACGCAAAACGCCATTAAATGCTGACCATCGACTGCCCCATCTGTGAGAAGGATCAGACTCGCCTCGTGCAGCAGCGCCGGGAACGGGGCTTAAAGCTCAACACCGTGGTCTGCCTGGGGTGCGGCCTTACCTTTCACAATCCCGCGGTG
>DYJG01000182.1 GCA_020723225.1 Desulfobacca acetoxidans
CCCGAAGGCGGCTGCCGGCCCTGGTGGTTTGCAGGTACAGGTTGCCCGAACCGCGGCGCTAGGGCCGCGATCCGGACAAACGGGTTAGGCGATGGTAATGGGAATCGTCCCGGTAAAGCGCACTTGACGCCGCAAGGTGTCGACGAACTTTACGGTGGCGACGCCGCTGACCGGGGCGGCCGAACGGATCAGGCAGTCGAACCGCCGGGCCACGCTGAACTCGAACTCGGTGCCCGCGGGCACCAGCACCGGGGCGTTGTAGTTGCCGAAGGGCGGCACGCCCAGGGCCCGGCCGTCCCAGCCGATGATGACGATGTCCACCGGGAAGGTGAGCCTGACGTTGTTGTACGCGCCGTTCAGACACCGGATCAGGATGTTGGTGTCCACCGCGGCGTTGATGGCCACCTGGACCCCGGTCTTCCCACTCATCAACTCCGGAGGAATGGCCGCGGGCGGCGGGGCGCCCGGAGCTATGCTGGAGGCGAGGGTAGCGCTGCCGCCCTGGGGGCCGGGGAAGGGGAAGCCGGTGCAATACCAGTGGGTGGACCGGAAGTCGTTGAACGCGAAGAAGTCTGCCGGCCCCACGCCGCCGCCGGCGTTGCCGTGGAAGTTGTCATCGACCCCGGGGATGTTACCCTGCTTGGGGAAGGTGTCCCGGGCGCCGCTGCCCAGGTTGGACCACCTGATGTCCCGGTCGTCCAACACCCAGAGGGCTTCCGTGGTGTAGGGCACGGTGAAGGCATGGGGGTCGGTGAGGAACTGTCCCAGGGGGTCGGGGGTGAAAAGCTGGACCCGGTCCGCCGGGGTCTGGCCGAACTGGGGAAAGTTCACCAGGTTGGCCGCGGTCCTAAACAGCCCGTCCCGGCCGGCGCCGATGGGGATGGCAGGGTTGGCCTGGGTGGCGAAAAAGGCGTCCGGCGGGTCGATGATGGTGAAGCCGTACAGCCCGAACTCGAAGTGCTGCACCGTGTTCCGGTGGCAGTGGTAGAAGTAGCTGCCGATGAAGTTGGGCTGCCACTGGTAGGTATAACTACCAATTTCCATGGAGCAGTGGCCCACGCCGTCGTTCATGGGGGTGGGTTCATGCCCGTGCCAGTGGATGGTGTGGGGCGGCGGCCCGGAGCCCGCGGTTTCACAATGGAAGATCACCCCCCGTGGGATGCGGATGGTGGGCGCGGGCCAGGCTCCCTGCTTGGGATTGAGGATCAGCCCCTGGAAGGGCGCCTGATCGGGGTCCGTGCCGTTATCGATGCCGTCCGGGTCCCGGAAGACAAACCAGTTCATCCGCTGGCCGTCCCAGGTGGGGGCGTCCATGCCGTGCATGAGCTGCAGGTTCACGGTGTTCGGCGTGCTGACGTTATCCAGGAAACCCGCGGCGAGCATGACCTCCGGCACGGGGTTGGTGGGGGCTACCAGATCCGGGGTGGCAAGGTTATCAGTGGGGGGGTCGAACATCTTGCTGTGCATCCCCTCCATCCCTTGCACCGACCGCTTAAGAATGCGAAAAGCTGGATTGGCAAATGACATGATGGTTATCTCCTTTTAAATTACCGGCTGTCAGGGTTAGGGGAACGCCGGATCGTTGAACCCCGGCGGGAAAGGCGGCCTGTCGCGCTGGGATTCCAGGTCGGGGTCGCTTTGCTTGCTTGCCTCCATGATGCCTGTACGCCGCGCCTGATCAATGCCGTAGGCCAGGATCTGGGGGTCTTGATCCAACCCCAGCATCATGGCGAAATCCTCGTCCATGGGGAAGGTCTGCGGCGGCAATAAAGGCATTCCCGGATCGTCAGCGATATTGAAGCGCGGCAGAGCAACATTCCGGTCACCGATGAAGTATTGCCCCGAGATCAAGGCAGTGTTGTAGTTGCCGCCCTGGGTGGTCTGGGTGGGCTCTGAGTGGTCGTGCATGGGATAACAGAGGGGCGACATCCGGATTGCCAGGGGAACAGGAATCAACGTTTGCCCAGTGGGGTCAGCGGGATCTTGTCCCTGAGCGGTGCCGCCCTCAGGAATGTGCAGGTTAAACTCTTCAAAAGGCGGCCAAGTCCGGCCGCCGGTGGCCGTAGGCAGCCCCAGGTCCGGAGCCCCGCCCCGGCCGATGCCCCGGGTATTGGGCACATCCGGGGGACGCATGAATGGGACCACCATATCGTAGGCGGAGCCTCTGGACCCGAAGGGGTTCAAGGTCATGGTGTCGATCCAGATGGGACCCGCGCCCCGCAGGGAGGGATCGGCGCCATCAGGCGCACCCTGCACGATCCGGTCAACGGAGATGATATAGAAGTGGTTGGCATGCAGGTGCATGGATTGGGTCATCAAGCCCGCGTTCATCACCCGCACCACCACCGGTTCGCCTACCCGGGCCATGGGGGTGATGATGGGGTTGTTGTGGCAGAAATGCCCCTGCTGGCCGGTGATGGTAAAGTGCTGGGGAATCCTGCTGGTGCCGGCAAAGGTAAAGCTATCCCGGCGGAAGGGGTCCCTCCGGAAAGCCCTGACGAAATCTGCGGAGGGAAATATCCCCGGATTGCTCCCCACTTCCGCGAACAGTTTCTGGCTTGCCTGATGGGTAATCCAGACATACTGCCGGAAGGGCGGGGTCAGGGTGGCGGCGTCTTCCTCTTCCCAGGCCAGGCCGGGCCAGAAGTTGGCGGTGCCCAAGTCGTCGAACAATTGCTGCACCTGGGGGGTCACCTGGCCGGCTGCATAGGGAGTCCACCTGGCCCCGCTGGCCGCGGCGGGCATGACCACAAAGGCGCCGTGCAGGCCCATCACCCGGTTTACGGGAGTGTTCTGGTTATCGAAGTACATGAAGGTGCCCGCGGTCCTGGCTATAATGGTCCGGTTGACGCTGGCGCTGGGCGCAATGGCCCCGGTGGCGACCATGTTGGGAATGAAGAAGGCATGGGGTTGGGTCAGGTTGTTGGTGACGGTGATGGGAATCCTGTCACCCACGGTGGCGAAGATGGTGGGGCCGGGCACGTTCACCGGCAGATCCACGAAGACCCCGGGGTTGGCGACAAATTCCACCGACATCTGGTAGACCCAGAAATAGCAGGTGCTGTTGGGGTCCTGCTGCTCCGGCACCCCGTTGAAGCAATGGAACTCCTTGAGGGCGTCGGTAATGGTGATGTTGATCTGGCTGATGGGGGAGGCTGCGAAAGCCGGGGTGTTAAGCACGCCCGGAATATTGCCGGCCACGGCGGCCGCCGCCACGCCTCCTGCGGTGATCTTGACAAAATCTCGTCTTTTCATGGTCTCTCTCCTACCCTAGTTCATCATATTTATCAACAATAACAAGTGGTTAACCTCAAAATCACCCCGTCCTTATGCGCCCTCCTGTGCATCGGCCGGGCGGCATAGAGGTCCCTCCACCCAGCCTCTGGGTTTAATGTGGGTTGACATTATTATGTTTATGGAATTGCGGATGAACAATCGGCAATATTGCCTATTTAGAAATGATAAAATTGTTTATGGAAACCGAATGCCGAACCTTAAAGAAAGCAAAATTATCGATGTAAAAACAAACCGAGGCCACAAGCCCCTTGGGAATTCCCTCGCCCAGACGGACGTCCGGTCTTATCAGGACAACAATCGGCTCTAGATAATTATTGATGACAACTAGGCAAGATTGCCTATTTGGGTACCAGTAAACATGGATGATAAAGCAGGCAAATTTACTAGTTAGGGAATGAGAGAGGGCGTTGGTGGGAAACAATTTTTTTGGGAGCGCGGGATTTTTTGGGGCCTGTCTCCCATCGATATTCCTCCCATTACCACTCGTAAAACCCCAGCGTGGTCAGCACTTCTGCCCGGTCCTCATGAAGAAGGGCCATGTCCTCCAGGCGCACGCCGCCCCAACCGGTGAGGTAGATGCCGGGTTCCACGGTGATGATGCTGCCTGGAAGCAGGGTGGTGGCCCGGTCTTTATGGGGGCTGAGGCTGGGGGCCTCGTGGATCGCCAGTCCCACGCCGTGGCCCAGGGAATGGCCGAAGGCTTCGCCGTAGCCTTGGGCGGCGATCAGGTCCCGGGCCAGGGCGTCGGCGTCCCGGCTGTCCATGCCGGCCCGGAGCCCTTGCTCCGCCTGGGCCTGGGCCCGGCGCACCAGGCCGTAGATTTTCCGGAACTGCTCATCCGGGGGCCCGAGGATGAAAGTACGGGTCAGATCCGCGCAGTAGCCGTTAACCCGGGCGCCCAGGTCGATGATGATGGGTTCCCCCTCCTGCAACCGGTAATCGCCGGGGTGATGGTGGGGCTGGGCGCTGTTGGGGCCGGCGGCGACGATGGGGGGGAAGGCCAGGTCCTCGGCCCCTTTTTCCCGGAGCCTGCGCTCGATCTCCCAGGCCACCTGGGCCTCGGTCCGTCCCGAGGCCAAGGTGGCCGCCACCTCCAAGAGGGTTTCTTCGGTCAAGGCCAAGGCCCGGCGGATGGCGGCCACTTCCTCCGGGGCCTTGCTCTCTCTTAAGCCCTCCACCAGGCCCGCCGCGGGCCGCCACTCCACGGCAAGGCCGGCCTCCGCCACCGCCTGCGCCAGGCGTTGATACTGCCGGTAGGTCAGAAAGGCGTCTTCGAATCCCAGGATGCGGACCCCCTGATCTTGCAGGAGTCCGGCCAGGGTCGTCCCCAGAGACTGGGAATACATCACTACTTCTATGCCGGCGGCTTCCTGCCGGGCCCATTCCACGTAGCGGAAGTCGGTCAGGAGAAAGGCCCGATTCCGGGTAGTCAGGAGCAGTCCGCTGGTTTCCGTGAAGCTGTCGTCACGGGAGGTAAAGCCGCTCAGATAGCGGCGGTTTTCGGGTCCGGCCACCAACAGGGCGTCTAATTCCGGGGTCCAACGGCTCCTCAAGGCCTCAAGTCGCAGGGTATTCGGGGTGTTCTCCATAACCCGAATTTTGGGGAATTTACCGGAGAAAAGCAAGGGAAGAAAATTTTAGGAAACTTAAAGTTTTCGTTAAAGATATTGCCGGGAAAAGTCGACTAGACTGGTTAGAAAAGGCATCTCAGGAGAAATTTGCCCAAGACACCCGGGGCCCAGACACCTGGGGGAATACATATTATCAGGCAATAACGACCTCTTATCTACTTAGCGGCTTACGGCTGGAAATTTGCGAATCCGAGTGAGGCAGACAATACCGGGAGGGGTTCGGGACTGGCAGCTATGGATAAAAATATTGATTATCGCATGAAGGTCTTGGTCGCGGATGACTTTGCCACCATGCGCAAAATAGTTCGCAATATCCTCAAGCAGATCGGCTTCGATAACATTGTGGAGGCCGAAGATGGCCAGGCGGCCATTCAGGTTTTGAAAACCGAAAATATCGGGCTGGTGGTGACGGATTGGAATATGCCCAATATGACGGGCCTGGAGCTGCTCCAGAAGATCCGCTCCGATCCGAAGACCGCCAATATCCCGGTCCTGATGGTCACTGCGGAAGGCCTCAAAGAAAACGTGGTGGCCGCAGTGAAGGCCGGGGTGAACAATTACGTGGTAAAGCCGTTCACTGCGGAAGTATTGCAGGAAAAGCTCGAACAGATCTTTAAGAAACTGGCAGGCTGACGGGGTAAGGGAACAATCCCGGAGTCTTTGGTTGCGGTGGCACTACCGTGTCAGCCGGAAGTAACGGGCTTGACGGCAGCACTGGTCAAAGTTTGGCCCCAAGAAGCTTCAGGAGGCGTTAGTTGACAGACCAAACCCAGGATAGTCGGAAACTCATCGAAAACCTGGAGGGGTTGGCCCTCAAAGTGGTAATGCTGGAGGAAGGCGATCTCCCCGGCTTGGGGTCTTTCCTCAACCATCTCGAGGCTGTCCATAAACTGGTGGACGCGGAGACGGCTCCCGAAGCAGCAATGGTGGTGCAACGGCTGGAGGAGGTGGGGAACAAGCTGATCCTCCAGGAACTGGCTTCAGCGGCCCAAGGGCAGTAACTGCTGAG
>DYJG01000183.1 GCA_020723225.1 Desulfobacca acetoxidans
GTCATCGAGGTGAAGATGTTCCACCGGGCCTTGGCCGTGGAACTGGAAGACGAAACCGTGGAGCTCTGCCACTGAGGCGGCAAAGAACTTATCCCCGAAATTAATTTCGGTATAAGGTTTGCATTTATCCAGACCGATGTTTAGCGGGAATAATAGATAGGAGCAATCCTGCTTATTGATTTGCCGCTAAGAAGTTGTAACTAACTGAATATATTTATTAAATTGCATTGTTTGACATGTAATTGACGGGGGCGAAGCCTGCCCGGGCCTTGTCAGGATGCCGGAATGTTGACGACTCTAAGGCAATTCCTAACCAATTTTCTACTAACCAATGATGTTAAAAAAGAATAAGATGGTGGAATTCCGGCTGCAAAGGGCCGGGCTTTAAAATTCGGAACCGCAATACCCCACCATGGTTAATTTGAGGAGTTTAATCCAACTCTTTCTGGCGATTACGTTTTTATATGTAATCCCGTCCTGCGCCAATCTCAGCGATCGGCAATACGTGCAAGACAACCCCCAATACCGGGGAATCAAACGCATCGTCGTCTTTTTGCAGCGCTGGCCCGCTTATCTCCAATTGCCGGGCCAGAGTGACTTGAGTGAAGATTTTATCAGGAAGAACACCCATTTCCTGGGTCCCTGGGAGCCGGCGGCGGCCATCGACCATCGGGCCCTGGATATTAAGGACATCGATGACACCCTGATGGGGGAAGTGCTGCTGGAGGCTTTGGCCAGCAAAGGTTACCAGCCTTTTCTGGCGGAAGCCCTCCCCGGAACCACGGCCGCCCCGGCTTCGGCGGCCACTATCATGGCCCAATATCAGATGATGGACCCGGAGGTGGATGCTTTTTTGTTTTGCTTCTATGCACCCACCGTTTATCTTTCGCATCTGCCAACAACCGGCGCCGTAATATCTGGGAACCGGGGCTATAGCCTTCTGGAAATTATGGATCTGCAGGATTCCGGCACCCTGGGCGTCACCTGGGCCGGCCCCCGGGCGGCCCTGGCCCCCAAGAACTCCATCAGCCATGGTTTTATCTATATTTCCATGACCTTTTTTAAAGCCCTGGATTGGCAAATGCTCTGGGAAGTGGCGGGCTCCAAGACCGGCGGCAGAAATCGACCCTGGATTCCCCAGTGTCCGCCGGGGCCCACTGACCGGAATTATTGGGCCGACTCCGGGATTATCCAGACCTTGATGGTCAACAATTTAAGGTGTCGCTTGCGACATTTGATCCCCAATGCTTTTTGAGTTACTCCTAATCCTTGTATGCAAACCGTAGGAAACATAAAATTACGTTTTTATAAAGAATGATGCTTTTTTCTTATCTTTTTGTTAAGAAGTATGGTAAGATGCCTGTGGCTGGAACATTTAAATGAGTCAAGGCCGATTTATCATGAAATGGAAAAGCCCCAGAATGGTTTTTAAAAAGTCAATCTGCTTATTGTTGATATTTCTTTTAGTATTGCCTGCCAATTGCTGGAGTCAACTGGCCCCGCCCGGTTTAAGGCAACAACCCGAAGACAGAAGTAAGCTGGAAGACCAGGCGCAATTCTATTTGCAGAAGATCGGGCCGCAGCCGACTCAGCCGTCAATTTCCGGGCAATTGCCCCCCCAGGCGAGGCCTTTGCCTGCAGCTCCGATTCCGGAAGTGCCTATGGGGCCTCCGGCCGCGGCTCGACAGATCGAGGAGATCTCGGCCGCGGAAAAACGCGCAGCTGAATATGGCCTGTTGGTAAGGCAATTCGGCTACAGCTTCTTCTATAAACCCCCGGAGACCTTCCTGCCGGTGCAGGCGGTTCCTGTCGGCCCCGATTATATTATCGGCCCCGGAGACACCATCAAAATTATCATTTGGGGCAGCGTGCAAGGGGAATACAGCCTTGCGGTTGACCGCAACGGCCAGATTCCCATTCCCAAAGTAGGAGTAGTACACGTCAGCGGTCTTACTTACAGGCAATTAAGAGAAGTCTTGGATCAGGAATTTTCCCGGCAATTCACCAACTTTCAAATGAATGTCACCCTGGACAACCTGCGGACCATCCAGGTCTATGTGGTGGGCCAGGCCAGGTTTCCCGGCAGTTATGCCGTCTCTTCCCTTTCCACCCTGGTAAGCGCCTTGTTTGCCGCCGGCGGGCCCAGCAAATCCGGCACCATGCGGAACATTCAGGTGCGGCGGGGGAAGACGGTTATCGCCCATTTCGATATGTATGATTTCCTCATCAAGGGCGATAAAAGCAGAGATATCCGGCTGCAGTCCGAGGACGTGATCTTTATTCCCCCCATCGGTCCTCTGGCGGCCATCGGCGCACCTTTCTTGGAGCCGATAGGAGTGTCGTCGGAAAAAGGGCGGGCCGAAATAACGACGGTAAAACCCGAATACCCCCTGGTCGGGGGCCCCATGACTCAATACGGACGGAGCATGCCTGGCGCCCCTGGGACCCCATATGGACAGACCATGCCGGGAACCCCTGGATCGCAGCAATATGGACAGGCCACGCCAGGAGCCCCTGAGACGCAATATGGACAGACCACGCCATGGGGTCCGATGGCTTCGCAATTCGGACAGCCCTTGGTTGGCGGTCCCATCAAGGTTCCCGGCATATTCGAACTTAAAAATGAGAAAACCCTGAGCGACTTATTGAAACTAGCAGGAGGCCTGGCGGACACTGCGTTCAAAGGCCGGGTACAGGTGCTAAGGGTGCAGCAGCACCGGGAGATGGTGTTATTCGAAGATGACCTGAACAAGGTTTTGAGCGGTAAGGTCCGGGACATCTCCCTGGTGGACGGCGATTTTGTCAAAGTCTTCCGGGTATCGGAGGTGATAGAAAAGAAGGTAAGACTGGCCGGCGCGGTGAAAAAACCGGGGGAATTCGGGTTATTCGATAATATGCGGGTTAAAGACCTGATCGAATACTCCGGCGGCCTCCTGATGGAAGCCAACCAGCAGGAAGCGGAAATCACCCGGGTGACCGTCACGCCGCAGGGTCCTGAGACTTCCCGCATCTATATCAGTCCGCGTCTGGCCTTGAGCGGCGGCGCCCGGGACAATATCCTGCTTAAGCCCAATGACTATGTGTTTATCCGTTCCGTCCCCGAATGGAGCTTGTATGCGTTGGTCAGAATAGAAGGGGAGGTCAAATTTCCGGGTAATTACAGCATCAAGAAAGGGGAACCTCTAAGTTCGGTCCTGGCCCGGGCCGGAGGCTTAACCGATAAGGCCTATCCCAAAGGCGCGTTTTTCTCCAGGCAATCTGTGAAGAAGATGCAGTCCGAACATTTGCAGCAGATTGTAGACAGGCTTGAGGCCGAGTTGTACACCACCTCCGCGGCCAAGTCCGAGGCCGCTCTGGAAAAGGAAGACGCGGAGCGGCAAAGGCTGGTGGCTATGCAACAACAGAAATTTATCGCCAAAATGCGCGCCATCGTCCCCTTGGGCCGGGTGGTGGTCCGGCTTGATGACCCGGAACGTCTGCGGGGCACCCCCGATGACCTGGAATTGCAGGAGGGTGACAGTTTACTGGTGCCCCAAATTCAGCAGAGCGTCAATGTCATGGGTTCGGTTATGAGCCCCACGGCGGTTGTCTATAGTCCCCACCTCACTGTCGCCGATTACGTGTCCCTGGCCGGAGGTCCCACCAAGGGCGCGGATGTCAAATACATTTACGTCATCAAGGCCAATGGCGCGGCCATGAGCGGCAGAGGAGGGATGTTCTTCAGCGGCGTAACTTCTGCGCGCCTGGATCCGGGAGATACCATCGTGGTTCCCGAGAATTTCGAAAGAGTCGCCTGGCTTAAAACCGTCAAAGATATCACCAGCATTCTGGCGAATATAGCCTTAACCGCAGGTGTGGTCTTGGTGGGTCTAAAAAGGTAAGATATTTAGGAGATACGGTTATAGGCCAGAGCTGATCCCTGCAATTCTTAACTTGGTTTTGGGGAGAATGATGAAAAAACGCCAGGGTTTGTTGATTCTTTTAATTTCTACCATGCTGGCGCTTTTCATCACCCCTGTCCAAACTCGGGCCGCTTTCAAACCCAAATTCGATCTGGTCAACGTCGGCGCCTGGTCTTTGGCAGGTTTGGCCGTTTCCGCTGCGGTTTATTACATGCATAAAAACAGCCCCGCCGAGCGGGCCAAAGGTTATGCGGAAAACCTGGGACCTGGAGAATGGTATCTGGGAGCTTATACCGGCCTATCTTACCTGCCGTCGGCAGACTGGCAACTGGCCAATTACCCTCCCCCCTTTCAAGGACGCACGGCCAAGAACATCGTGTATCAACCGGGTATTTTGGGAGGCCTGAAGTTCGGCCGCTATTTTGACACCTACCCCTGGCTGGGGATGGAAGTGGAAACAAATTTCTCCCGTAACAACATCAGGGGGAATCAAGGGCGCATTTCGCCGCCCGTGCCAGGGGCGCCTAAAAATGCTTTGGGCGGGGCCGACTGGTTTATGATCTGGGATACGCAGGTTAACCTTTTGGCTCGTTATGGGTTCTATAAAGATAAGGAAGTCAACTTCGGCCGTTTGCAGCCATATGCGGGGATCGGTCCAGGTATCGAAATAATCTATGGGAGAAGGGATTCGGCGAAAAATTTTGCTATTGAAGCCCTGGCCGGGATCAGGTATATGTTTACCCAGAATGTCGCGATTTTCGGGGAATATAAGTTTAGTTACCAGTTTGACGTGGAATATGAAGATGTTTTAATCGGGAAAAACCAGCCGGCGGGGACCATGACTTTCGACGTGCCCCATCATCGTTTTATCCTGGGGGTCTCTTACCACTTCAAGAATCTTTATGGAAATTAAGATGGACGCCCAGTATGGAAACGATTTCCGGCAAGCTTGGCAAGAGAAACAAAGGGGTCGTATCAGCAGGAATATTTTTAGTCCTGATAAGCGGTTGTCTGGTCGATATTTCCACGACCCAAGCTCAGACTTTTCAACGCGTTTACAAAAACGGGGTCGTTTATTATTATTTTTCTAACCGCGGAGAAGGCGAATCCAAACTGTCCAATTTCAGGGTCGGCCGCAAAAAAATTATCCAGCCGGCAGTCAGCAGCAAGGTAGCACCGGAAGAATTGGACCCGGTAGTCCAGGAAGCCAGTCGCCACTATAACCTTCCTCCTTCACTAATCAAGGCCGTGATCCGGGTGGAATCCAATTTCGTACCTACTGCCACTTCTCCCAAAGGGGCCCAAGGACTGATGCAACTGATGCCCGGCACTGCGGAGGATTTACAGGTCTCCAACGCCTATGACGTCCGGGAGAATGTGTGGGCCGGCACCCGGTACTTATATATGATGCTGGAAAAATTCGGCCACCGCCTGCCGCTGGCCTTGGCAGCTTACAATGCCGGCCCCCGGAGAGTCGAGAAATGTCAAGGAGTTCCGCCCCTTGAAGAAACCAAAAATTTTGTCCACGATGTTTGCGCCAACTTCTTAAACTATTCAGGTAAACCTTTTTCTCCCCCTTGATTTTTAGCAGGCAGCAAGGGGAATCTGGACTACCACCAACAACAATGATTGGCTGTCCATCCCGAGGGAATTTGAGCCCCGTTCCAGGTCTTATGACTCTTTGGGGCCCTTTAAGACTAACAATAACCCAGTTTTTGTAAAATTTAAAAATGGTGGGAACATGCTTGCACAATTCAGGAATGCCCGTTTTTATGTCATCCTGACTGCCGATATCACCATCTTCATTTTGGCTTTCATCTGCGCTTACCTGTTGCGCTTCGAATTTTCCCTCCCCCCTTCCCACTGGGCCCAGATTAGGATGATACTGCCGCTCGTTTTGCTCAGCAAAGTAATCATCTTTTTTCTTTTTGGCTCATACCGGGGCATGTGGCGCTATACCACAATCAATGATTTGTGGCTCTTGGCGCAGGCCGGTTTGATGTACATCTTGA
>DYJG01000184.1:0-3378 GCA_020723225.1 Desulfobacca acetoxidans
GAGGCGCAGAGGCCGCAGAGAATGCAAAGCGCGGTTAATTAAGTCGCTCTGTATAAAAGTCTCCAGGACGTGGAATCTAATCCACCACCAGCCTGGTTCCTTCCCGGGAAAAATGACAATGGTCCAGGTAGAGGGCGAACCCCGCCAGCAGCGAGCCTTTTTCCTCCCGGTATTGCTTGACCAGATCATAAAAGTCGACGACTGCAAAGCCGTTTTTCCGGGCCAGGTCCAGGGTCTGCAATTTTAAATTATTAAAGGCCGTCAACTCCCGGACCTCCCGGCGATTAATATCGGGCATGGTGCGGTAAATGAACTGCTGGTAAATGAAGACCCGGTATTTAATCTTATGAGAATTAAGGAGTTCGTTCAAATTAGTTACGATGTATTCAGGGGTGGCCACCCGGGAAAAGTCGTTTTCACAGTGGACATAAATCACACCTGTCACCCGGGCTCCCAATTCCTCCAGTTTTTGCCGCAATCTCCTGATATTGTCCTCCCCGTCGGCGCCGGGGACGCAGGCGTTGACATACTCCACCCGGCTTTCTTGCCGTTGCAGCAGGGAAGAGATGGTTTCATCGTCATTGAGCATGATGCCGAAGCCCACACTGTCGCCGATAACCAGGATGACCTTCTCAGACCGGACCGCGGGCAGGGTTATTCTATCCCCCTCTTTATCCGTCCGGTAGCGGCTTTTATTAAAGGAATACTTGTCTAAAAAGTTCCGGACCGCCTCCCTTCTGGCCACCCCCAGGTCGGCGCTGAAGGCCAGGGGATCAAGGCCGTTATACAAGAGCGATTTTAATTGGGCGCATTCCTTCTGCAAATCCGGCTTCAGCCTCAGGCCGAAGACCGGGTCTTGAAAAGTGGCCTGATACGAGTCCGGAGGTTTTTCCAGGTTAAACATGTTGCTGACCAAGACCTTGGAAGCCAGGAAATCATCATGCAGGGCGAAAATGGCATTTTCATCCGCGAGATAGAAATCATGATCAAGGGCCACGGCCGGCTCTTTCAAGACGGATCGCCGGTAACCGCCATATAGTTTATTATAGGCCCGGTACAACAGGCTCGGCTCCGGCGCGCCGCGGTTCCAGACGGACATAACTCCTTCCAGGAAAAAGTAGGCGGCCATCACGAATAAGAGGTTGAGGCAGATAAGGACGGGCCATTTGTATTTCATCGGTCTTCGGTCTTCGGTTTCCGGTTTTCGTTTTCGGTAAAAAAATAAATTCTTGCGCCTTTCTTTGCGTCTTTGCGTCTTTGCGTGAAAATTGTCTTTTCAGATAGATCAGATAGCGGCCACGTGCCGGTACATCTTTTTGAGATGCACCCTGGAGAGAATCCTGCCGATGCCCACGATGCTCAGTCCATATTCCCGGATGTGGCCATTCATGATTTCCTGTTGCTGCCGGTCGTGGGAGAATCTCAATTTTTCCGGATCAGGCAATTTCCATTGGCCCGGCTGCCCCTGAAAACCTCCGGCCGCGGCCGCGGCCAGATCGTAGGTAAAGGTCTCTTCATACGAGGGCGCGGTTTCCAGGAGATTATTTTTTCTTAAGAGGCTATAGCGCATCAATTCCTCTAAAAATTCCAGTGCCGACTCCGGTTCTTCAATATTCTTTTCCTTAATGATCTCCCCTGCCGTGTCCAGGGCCGCCTGGTGAATTTCCGCCATATGTTTCAGAAAGGAGAGGGCCTTGTACTTAAATATCAGGTTGCTGCCGTATTCGCCGTCCACGTATTTTTGGATGACCTGCTCACTCTTGGCGAAGGCCGATAGTTCTTCTTCCGAATCCCAAAGTTCGGCGCCGGTTTCCCGGAGAAAATCGTTGTACATCTCCTGCAACGCCCGGGGGAATGCAGTTCTACGGTCATGAATCCTTTTCAGAAACTCGAAGGGCCGGATGCCGTAAGCCCCGAGGAAGGCCAACAACTCCGCAAGCACGGCGTCGTTATAGAATATTTCGATGGTCAGGGCAAACAGGCGGCATTCCAGGTAATCATCGAAGGTCAAGGTATTATTGGCCACGCAGACCTTTTCCGTCTCCACCGACAATATCTTATCCGAGCCGAATTGATAAACCCCGTAGCACCTGGGCAGCACCCGGTATTTGGTGGCCAGGCCGTATCGGGCGATGGTCTCCGGCGAGTCCAGTTCGGTGCCCTTCAACAGCATCAGGGTAAAGGAGCGGATGTAATTGAGATTGGCGTTAATGACGTCTTCGAGGCTCTTGAAGTGGGCTTCCAAGCTGTCTCCCGGCAGGGCCAGGATGACCTCGGCGTAGGTATTGCTGCCGATTTGCCCGGCGGTTTGGGCCAGGCTGATAATGGTCTCCGGCGAGATATTCCGGCGTTTGATGTTCTTTAGGACTTGGGGGTCAGTGGATTGGACGGACGCGGAGAGGCGAAAGAGGCCATGGGTGAGGCGCGCCGCCTCCAGGACCCGTTCCTTGGCGTTTTTGCCGGTGGCCACGTGGATGTAATCGGGGAAACCGTATTTCTCATGAACCCCCGCGATACCCTTAGCGATCACCAGGTCTTGCTGATACATGCCGAAGTTGGAATCGGCGATGAAGATATTCTTATTGCCTTGCACCCGTTGAGCGATGTATTCCAGTTCGCCGATCACCGCCGCCGGCTCCCTGAAGGAGACTTTATCGAAAAAGGGGTCGCTTTCCGCACAAAAGGTGCAGGAAAAGGGGCAGCCCCGGTTGGTCTGCACCAGGGGCATGAGCTTGCCGTCGAAAAACTCGTCCAGCAGGCCGGTGGTATAGGGGGAGGGAATGTCTACAAGATTGATGCGGGCGTTGCTGTTTGCGGCCTGCAACTTGCCGTCCGCCAGGAAATGGCAGTTGGGGAGATCGGCCTTTTTGGTTTCCGGAATATGGAAATCATGCGCCATCAAGGCTTGCAGCAGTGACAATAATCCCGGTTCCCCTTCCCGGTACAGATAAAAATCGATCATCTCCCTTTGCTTCAGGAAGGATTCCTGTTCCGGGGCATTTTTAGGGTAATTGGGGCCGCCGAAGACGACGATTGTTTCGGGATTAAGCGCTTTTACCCTGGCGGCCAGGGTGTAGCTCAGGTCCAGATTCCAGACGTAATTGCTGAATCCCAGGACCCGGGGCGGCTTGATGAGCAGATTCTCGATCAATTTTTCGGGATATTTGAACAGCCGGATGTTGACGCTCTCGCCCAGGTGTTTCCTGAGGTAGGAGGCTATCATGCCTATGGCCAGGGGAATGGTATTGCTGGCGATGGTTTGCTTAGTATGGGTCAGGTCGCAGAGCCAGACGTCGATAAGGGAAAGAGATTTGGTCATATTTAATATTAGAGGTTTTTTTCATATAACTTGCCAAATGTTCTTTCCATCCCCCCCCC
>DYJG01000184.1:3388-5905 GCA_020723225.1 Desulfobacca acetoxidans
GGGGGGGGGGGAGGGAACTAACAGGAAAAAACGCTTGGCAAGTGCTGTTAGGTAAAAGGCCCGAAAGAAACCGGTTTTAACGAAAAACGAAAAACGAAAAACGCAAAACCGCCTCAAACCCCGGCGGCCTCCGGGGGGAGTCCGGAAGTGGGAAAGCGGCCGATGCCGGAATCCTGGCGCCATTTGATGCGGGGCAGGATGGCCTCCCGGTTGATCTTAGCCGCGGCCCGGCCGATATAATCCAGCATCTCTCCGATGACGGCCCCGGACAGGAGGTGCGGCTTGAGACCCAATTCTTGGAATTTGACATGCCGGGGATTATAGTAGTGCTCCTCGGGTTCGCTCCGGGGATTCTCCAGGTGCTGGATGGTGGCGCTCATCCCTTTTTCCAGGGCAGCGTCCCGCACCATGCCCGCCAATTGCTGCACGGAGAAGACCTCGGTGAACTGGTTAAAGATGCGGCACTCACCCAGGGAGGCGGGACTCTCCACAGCCAGCTCCACGCACTTGATGGTGTCCCGGAGATTGAGAAACCCCCGGGTCTGGCCCCCTTTGCCGTAAACCGTAAGGGGCATGCCGGCCACCGCCTGGACTGAGAAGCGGTTGAGCACCGTGCCGAAGATGTCGTCGTAATGGAAGCTGGTGCGCAGATCCGGGTGCAGCCGGGTATGGTCCGTCTCCAAGCCGTAGACCACCCCCTGGTTGAGGTCCGTGGCCCGCAGCCCCCAGTTTTTGCAGGCGAACATGATATTGTAGGAATCATGGACCTTGGAGAGGTCGTAGAAACTGCCCGGCGACTTGGGGAAGGGCAGGGTATCCTTGCGCCCGTGATGTTCAACGGTCAGGTAGCCTTCCTCGATGTCGATATCAGGGCAGCCGTATTCCCCCATGGACCCGGATTTGACCAGGTGGGCCTCGGGGCAGTGCTTCTTGAGGGCAAAGAGCAGGTTCAGGGTGCCGATGACGTTGTTGTACTGGGTGAAGACCGCGCCTTCCCGGTCCCACATGGAATAGGGCGCGGAGGGCTGCTGGGCGTAATGGATCACCGCGTCCGGCTGGAATTCCTCCAGGATTTTGTAGATGAAGCGGTGGTTGAGGAGGCTGCCGGCACGCAAAAGAATCTCCCGGCCGGTGATCTCGCGCCACAGGGCCACGCGGCGGTGCAGGGTGGCGACGGGCTCCAGGGGCTCGATGCCGAAGTTCATTTCGATCTGCCGCTTGGAGAAGTTGTCCACCACCATGACCTTGTCCCCTTCGTAGGAGAAATGCATGGCCGTGGGCCAACCCAGGTAGCCGTCCCCTCCCAAGATCAGAATGCGCATCGCTCTCACTCCTTGTCCATCTTTGTCTTATGCCGGCGGCAGATGGGGCAGGCGCACCAGGCCCTGGGCGAGGATCAGATCCCCCAGGAGGAAATCATCGGCGTCGTCCGCGTCAAAATCATAGGGGCGGCTGATGGGGAACGCCAGGGAAGGCTCCGCAAAGAGGGCGCCCTGGGACAGGATGGCTTCGCTGCGAAAGGCCAGGAGATTGCCGAAGAGATAAAGCTTCGGCTTGGTCTGTTTATTATAGGCCAAACGGCGCTCCTCGGGGAAGCGAAACCTGACTTTGCCGTCCTCCACCAGACGCTGGTTGTAAGCGTGGGCGTTGTGGGGGCAGGGCACCACGGTTTGGGCCGAACCCGCGGCCGGGTTCGCCCGGAGGCCCCGGACGCAACCCTCGATATGCTCCGGCAGCAGGAACGGGGAAGTGGGCTGAAGCAGGGCGATGATCTCCGCCACCTGTCCTTCCTTCTCTTCCAGGTCATGGAGGAAATGGGCCACTACCTCGTAAATGGGGGTGTCATCCCCGGCCAGGTCCGCTGGGCGGGGATGGACCTCCGCGCCCAAAAGACCGGCATGGGCCGCGATCTCCGGGGAATCGGTGCTGCAAAAGAGCCGGGCAAACCCCGACCAGGCCTTGGCCGCCAGTAGGCCGTAGTCCAGCAGGGGCCGGCCTCCGAAGAGGGCCAGGTTTTTCAGGGGGATGCTTTTCGAGCCCCCCCGGGCGGGGATGAAGCCCCAGGCCGTGCCGGTGATGATATGCATAGATTTCCTAAAATAATTTCTCACGCAAAGACGCCAAGACGCAAAGGCGCAAAGTATAACAGTTGCGGGTTGCGGGTTGCGGGTTGCGAGAGGTGATTTTTTAACCCGCAACTCGCAACCCGTAACTCGCAACTCATTTTCTTACGTCTTGGCGTGAAAATTCTAATCATTGCGGTTCTCAAAATAAGCCCACGCTTGGTCAATGACCCGGCGTTCCGTCTCCCGCCAGGCGTCCACGGTGGAGCCGCCGATGTGGGGGGTGAGCAGCAGGTTGTCATGGTCCCGGGCATAAATCGCCAGGGGATGAGAAGATACCTGAAAGCCGGGGGTGAATTCCCCGTCCAGCACGTCCAGCGCGGCCCCGGCCAGGCGGCCGTTGTCAAGCATCTCCAGCAGGGCCGCTTCGTCCACCAGCTCCCCCCGGGCGGTG
>DYJG01000185.1 GCA_020723225.1 Desulfobacca acetoxidans
TAATAAACCAAAACTATTTTTTTGCAACTGTCGAAGATGAGTCAGAATGACAAAAGAGTGACTTGCGCAGAGGTCTCAAGTTGATTGATGAACTCCAGACTTCTTGATAGCTGACCGCTGATAGCTGATAGCTGAAAGCTGCTCTTAAGGAGGAGATGAAACCATGTCCAGCCTTCGGGCGCTGGCCAACTTAGTGAAACAGTTGGAAGACCAGCTCGTAGTCTGTATGCGCTGCGGGTTGTGCCAGGCGGTCTGTCCGCTTTTTGCCGAAACCGGGCGGGAGGCGGACGTGGCCCGGGGCAAGCTGGCGCTGTTGGACGGGCTGGCCCGGGAGATTTTTGAAAACCCCCGGGGGGTGCAGGACCGGCTGGCCCGCTGCCTGCTGTGCGGCTCCTGCGCGGCCAACTGCCCCAGCGGGGTGAAGGTCCTGGACATCTTCATCCGGGCCCGGGCCATTCTGGCCGGGTACCTGGGCCTGCCGCCCTGGAAAAAAGTATTGTTCCGCCGGGTCTTGAGCAAGCCTTCGTTTTTCAACCGCATCCTGGCCTGGGGGGCCAAATTCCAGGGCATCTTCCTCAAGCCGGTGGACGACCTCCTGGGGTCGTCCTGCTCCCGCTTTCTCTCGCCCCTGCTTAAGGAGCGGCACCTCAAGCCCCTGGCCAAGATTCCTCTCCACCGGCAGACGCCTACTTTAAATACCCCGCCGGGGGTCTCGGGCCTGAAGGTCGCTTTTTTCGTGGGCTGCCTCATCGACAAGGTCTTCCCCCGGGTGGGGGAGGCGGTTCTTAAGGTCCTGGAGCATCACGGGGTGGGGGTGTACCTGCCCCGGGGCCAGGCCTGCTGCGGCATTCCGGCCCTGTCCGGCGGCGACACCGTGGCCTTCAAGGAGATGCTGGGCCGCAACCTGGAACTCTTCGGCGCCGAGCCGTGGGATTATCTGATCACCGCCTGCGCCACCTGCGCCTCCACCATCAAAAAGATGTGGCCTTTGCTGGCCCAGGAGGACGGCGAGGCCGAGCAGGCCCGGATCAAGGCGGTGGCGGACAAGGTCTTGGACGTCAGCCAGTTTCTGGCGGACCAGGCGGGCCTGACGCCGGCAGGCAAAGCAGGGGAGGGGGATAAGGTTTTAATAACCTACCACGATCCCTGCCATCTGAAGAAATCCCTGGGCGTGGCGGCCCAGCCCCGGTCCCTGGTCCGGGCGAACCCCGGTTACGAGCTGACTGAAATGCCCGAAGCGGATTGGTGCTGCGGCTGCGGCGGCAGCTTCAATCTGCAGCACTACGAGATTTCCGCGGCCATCGGCCGGCGCAAGGCGGAGAACGTCTTGAAGTCCGGCGCCGCGGCGGTGGCCACGGGCTGCCCGGCCTGCATGCTCCAGCTCACGGACCTGCTCTCAAGGGCCGGAGCAAAGGTAAGGGTCAGACACGCGGTGGAAATCTACGCCGAGGCCCTGAAAACCAACCGAAGGATTTGAAAAAGAAGATTTCACGCAAAGGCGCAAAGGCGCAAATTAGGATGCCAGATATCCCTTGACTTTTTGATGGGTTAGTAGACAATAACAAAATTCCGGATAGAAAGGTCTTTTCCTAAGTATGCTGCTTCTTGCGGATGTGGATCTCCATAACAAGGAGACCTCGGAGCATCATTATGATGAGAAGTATACCCACCAGGCGGGATTTCTTTCACAAGAATACATGGTGGAATGGAAGGATGAGAAAAAGGAGCGGATCGTCGATCTCCTCAGCAAGTTAAACCTGCCGCCCCAAGGAGAAGCTCTGGATTTCGGCTGCGGCAGCGGAGTGTTAACAGAGGTGATCAGGAGGGCCTTGCCCGGGTATCAGGTGTATGGCACGGATTTGAGCCAGGCGGCTCTCGACAAGGCCCGGGAGCGTTACCCCGGATGCACCTTTTTTCATGGCGGCGACGCCCGCTATCAGAAGAAAAAATTTGATTTCCTGTTCAGCCACCACGTCCTGGAACATGTCTATGACCTTCAGGAAGTCGCCGGAGAAATCGCCCGTTATTTGAAACCCACCGCGGTCATGCTGCATATTTTGCCTTGCGGCAATGAGGGCAGTTTGGAATATAACTTATGCCTCTTGAGAAAAGACGGCATTAATCCTCAAAAGGGCGGCGTCTTCTTCTTTGAAGACGATGACCATGTCAGAAGAATAAAGACTGATGATATTAGGAATCTATTCTTAAAATATAAATATAAATTAGTTGATGATTATTACTCGAACCAATATTTCGGGGCCATAAAATGGATTACCGAATCCAATCCGTTTCGGGTTCTGAAAATGTTCAATCCTCTTAAAGGCCGGGATTCCCGCGCCAAAATGCAGCTTTTAAAGATGGGATTCTTTCTGGTGGGCCTGAATCTCTGGCGGCTGCCCATTACGGTGATGAACCGCATTAAGCAGAATCAGCAAAGGGGTTTAATTAGTTCTCTATTATATAACGTCGGTTTGTTTTTATACCCCCTGTCCCGGCCCCTGGACCGCTATGTCCGCAAATTGGCCGCGGCGGAATGGCTTCAGGGACGGAAAGAAAGAAACGGCAGCGAGATGTACCTGATTTATTCCCGGAGCGGCAGCGGGATCTGACAGGGATGAGCATGACCTCGCCTCCAAGGGTTCCGGAGATTTTACCAAATCTCGGCAATATTCTCAGGTGCCCCGCGTGTTCGGGGATCGTGAAAAATCAGGGGGAAACGCTGGACTGCCAGGGATGCGGCGAAAGATACGGCATTTCACCGAACGGCCAATTAGACCTGCGATTGAAAAAAAAGAAATTGTCGCAGTTGGCGTTAGAAACGAATAGTTCTTTTGACAGCACTTATAATCTGCAGATTGAGGATAAATACTGGATCATTCCCTTCTCCGCCCGTAAAAATCCCGAGGTCGATTTTACCGGCCTGGAGGTTCCGGTGCGGTTGAATCCGGCCCAACTCAGCTACTTTCCCAAGGCCAGGAAAGCCGGAAGCCTGATGTTGGACCTCGGCTGCGGGGAGGAGCTGCATCGGCAGGTCTGTGAGCATGCGGGTTTTGCATACGTGGGCCTCGATATCCGCCATCAGAAAGCGGGTATCCTGGGGGATGCCCATGCCCTGCCGTTTGCGGATAATTCTTTTGACTTTGTTCTGGCCATCGCCACCCTGGAACATCTCCGCAATCCTTTCCTGGGGATCAGGGAAGCCCGGCGGGTCATGAAGCCCGGGGCCAGGCTTCTGGGCACCGTCGCCTTTTTGGAGCCTTTTCATGACTTAAGCTATTTTCACCACAGCCATCATGGGGTCAATTACCTGCTGCAAGACGCCGGTTTTAAGATCATGGCCATCGGTCCGGAAGGGGACTGGCCGGTGTTGCGGGCGCTCTCCGAAATGATTCTCTTCCCCAAGCTTCCCAAGAAAGCGGCCAATATCCTGGTGGCTCCCCTGCATTTCCTGCATCGATTATGGTGGAAACTCGGCTCGGCGATCAGTAAATCGGAAACCGCCCAGGAACGGTACCGGTTATTGGCGACCGCAGGAAGTTTAACTTTTGTAGTGGAGAAATAACTTTGAATAGAAAAGAGTCAGGTACTTAACCCCCCGCTTCCGGCCGCTGCTGGATTTTTTCGAAAAATTCCCGATAAGGCGGCTGGGAAGAGATGCTGATCACCACCACGGCCGCAGTCCGAATCAAAGCTTTTATCCTCACGTCCTCTCCAGGCGGCCAAAGAAGGATAATATCTCAAGATTGCCCGAGGTAGGAAAATCCCGGTTAAATCAGCAAAGAGAAGCGCCGCCGGCCGGACTTTTGCCGGGGGCTCCCGGCGTCGGCAGGGCCGGCAATTTCCGGCCGCCGACAACGAGGTCAATTATTCTTTGGGTCTCAAAATCAGGGATTCCCTGATCTCAATATCAAGTTCTCACCGATTGTAGTAAAAACCGCTGGGGATTAAATTGGGTTTAAAGCGCGGGGTCAATAATTCTTGGAGGTCAATATCAGGGATTCCCTGAGATGAAAACCAAGTTCTCACCGATTGTAGGACATAATGATGTGTTATAAGTTGGAGCCAAAATCACAAGGTAATCGCCCATGGCGGCCAAGGTTTTTCCGGAAACTAAATCAAGCCCTACCCTCGGGGGGGAATAACAATGCATAGACACCACTTCTTTGATGCGGGCAAATTGTATTCTCCGGCGGCCCAGCAAATCTTCGCCAACGTCTATGACAATCTCATGCTGGCTGCGAAGGAGGTTGCCGTAAAAAGCGTGCTGGTCTGCGCCGCCGACCCCGGGGAAGGCGCCACCACCGTGGCCCTGGGCCTGGCTCTGGCCGCCGCGGCCAAGCAAGACCGCCCCATCCTGCTCATCGACGGGAACTTTCACGATCCCCGGATCTGTCAGGCCTTGAGGCTGAAAGACCTTTTCGGATTGGGGGAGCTGATATCCGGCAGGGTGGAGTCCTATCAGGCGGTGATCCAAAAGAGTTCCGCCGGCCTCCATGCCATGGGGCCGGGGATCATGCCCGCCAACCAGTTCATCGATTTGGAGCCCCCCAAATTTGCCAACCTGCTGCACCGGCTGGCAGACGATTATCATCTGGTGATTGTTGACGGCCCCCCGGTGAACCTGCATCCCGAATCGGTCCTCTTCGGGTCCCAGGTGGACCAGGCTTTACTGGTGGTTTATTCCGGAGTGACCAGGGTGCCGGTGTTGTCCAAGGCCATTTCCAAACTGACGGCCGGCAACTGCAAGAAAGTGGATATCCTGCTCAATCGACGGATATTCCCAATTCCCGAATGGATCTATAACAAGCTATGAATACCAATCCTGAAACTGCGATTCTATTGGTGGGGGGAACAGCCAATTTCAATGGCTTTTCCATTTCTCCATGTCCCAAGGCCCTCCTCCCCATAGCCAACCGGCCTCTCTATTACTATCTCGAGAAGGCCCTCTCCGCGGTGGGGGTAAAGAAGACCATCCTTTGCGTCAAGCCGGGGATGGGTGAATTGGTGAAGGCGCGTCTCTCGGCCCAGAGCACGAGAATGGAATATCTGGTGCGGGAAACCACCATGGGCAGCGCCGGCACCCTGCGGGAAGTGGAGGACATCCTGGCGGGGAGACCGTTCTGGCTGGCCAACGGCGACTTGATCGTGGGGGCCGAACTGAACCCTCTGCTGGCTTTGCATCGCCAACAGAAGGCCCAGGCGACGGTGGCGGTCTTGCCGGTTCTGGAGGCTGCCTGGGAGAAGGAACGGGTGGAGCTGGATTTCCAAAAAGGGGTCAAGGCCATCCACCGGATTCATCCGGCCCAGGAGCGTCGCAGCATGATGCGGCCCGCGGGATTATATCTGTTTGAACCCGAGGTCCTGGACTTTATTCCCCAAAACAGTTATTTCGACCTCAAAGAGCAGCTCTTTCCCGTCCTCCATGAAAAGGGGATGATCGCGGTTACCTGGGAAATAGACGGGTATGCGCGCACCATTGCCAGTCTGGACGATTATTTCTTCGGCAACCTGGATGTCCTGGTGGGCCGGGCGGAATTTCCCGACCTCCCGAACACTCAGGCGGTACCCGGCTCGAACAACGGACACCGGCCCAAAATCCATCCTTCCGCCAAACTCTATTCCCCGTTTGCCATCAGGCCGGAGACCCGGTTGGGCGAAGACGTGCTGGTCCTCGGCCCTTCGGCCATCGGCCAGGGATGTGAAATCGAACCCAACAGCATCATCAATGAATGCATTATTCTCGACGGCGCTAAGATCGGGCAGGGCGCCTATCTCAGCCGCTGCATCGTGGGTGAAGGCGCCCAGGTGCGGAAAGGGGCGCTGTTGTATGAGACCGCGTTAACCAAATGCCCGGAGGAAAAAG
>DYJG01000186.1 GCA_020723225.1 Desulfobacca acetoxidans
CCATGCCCTCCAGGTCTTCGTAGTGGGGCAGACGGGGGAGAAGATGGCCGAGGATCAGGAGTGACGCGTGATGGTAGCGGTTTTCTCGGAGATTGAGGATCATCAGATCACAGGCGGTGCGGATGCTCTCCCCGTTTTTCTCGCCATCAATATGGCCGCACAGGGCCCGGGCCACCCAGGCCCGCTCTTCCAGGTCCAGGGGGTTAGCTGGGGGAGCTTCTTTTAACCAACTGCGGGCCTCGGCCCAGTCCCGGGCCAGGCGGTGTTTTTGGGAAAGTTGGGAGCAGAAAAGCCGCAAGGCCCAGCGTTGGGCCTCCGGATAGTCCCGATTGGCCAGGCTTGCCTCAATATAGGCCGTCAACAAACTCCGGTCCCCCGGCTGGTCCAGACGCACCCCCGACTGGCCCACCCTCAAGGCCCGGAGAAGCTCCAGGGCCTCCGGGGCCCGGCCCAGGTAGGTCAGGACCCGGGCCATCTCCAGGGAGGCCTCCCGGTGGCGGGGTTCTTTCCGGAGAAAGGCCTGGTAATGCCCCAGCGCGGCCTCCAGGTCCCCCAGCCAGAGGCAGAGCCGGGCCTGCTCTCTCAGAAGCCGGGGATCCTCAGCCCGGGGGCAGTCCTTCAGCTCCCGGGCCGCGTCCTGCCAGCGGCGGTTGTTGAGCAAAAGCGCCACGCGCTTGAGACGCAGGGCCAGGCTGTCCCGGCGTTTCAGGATGGCAGCGTATTGGGATAAGGCCTCTTCCTGGGTCTCGGGCCTGAACGACAGGACCTCGGCCAATTGCTGCTGCACGGCCGCATCATCGGGCTTTTCTTTAAGGTAGGCCGAAAAATAGTGGGCGGCGCGGCCCCAATTCTCCTGATAAAGGTTAAGCTGGCCCAGGAAGAGGAGGATTTTGGCGTTCCTGGGGTCTTTACGGTGCAGCGGGGCCAGGGTTTCCAGGGCCTGGCCGTAGCGCCGGGCGTAGGAATAGGTCAGGGCCGCTTCCCAGGCCAGGTCCCCCTGGAGCAGTTGCCGCCGGGACGCCTCATCCCAAAATCCTGCGGCCTTGGCAAAATAACGCTTCTGGCCATAAAGCCGGGCCAGGTTGATGATGGTCTCCTGGTGGGTGTCCCCGGCCTCCCAGGCGGCTTCGTAGGCCTTAAGCGATTTGGTGAAATCCCCGGTCAACAGTAATTCCAAGGCATACCAGCGCAGGGTCTCCGGCTCGGGTTTTTCCTTCACCAGGGGACCCAGCACGGCCGCGGCTTCCGCGTGGTTGCCCTTCCGGGACCAGAGGCGGGCCAGGGCCAGGGCGTATTCCGGCTTCCCCTGGTAGCGGCCGTAGAGCCAGAGGTAATTGGCTAAGGCTTGGTCCACATTCCCGGCAGCATCCGCGGCCTGGGCCGCCTCCCGGCGCAGGGCCGCGTCCTGGGCGGCCCGGTCCAGCAGACGCTGGTAGAGCAGGGCCGCGGCCTGGTAATCCTGCTGCCAGTAGTGGAGCAGCGCCAGGCGGTGGAGGGCGTCCCGGTTCTCCGGAGACTCACCGGCCTCCTCTTCCTGGAGGGGAATGGCCTCCTGGAATCTTTCCGCAGCCACCAGCAGGTCCAGCAACTGGCGCCGGGCCAGGTGGTCCCGGGTCTCCAGGTAGAGGCGCCGGTAGTAGTCGATGGCCTGGGCTCGGTCTCCGGGGTCCCGGGCCGCGAATTCGGCGGCAAACTGGAGGATTTCCCGATCCTGGGGCTGTTCCCGGAGATAGCCCCCCAGGAGGCCCAGGGCCGCGGCCCGGTCTCCCAGCACCTCCAGGGCCTGGGCCTGGCCCTTGAGGGCTCCTGTGGCCCGGCCGTCCAGGTCCCGGACCCGGCGGAAGACCTCCAGGGCCGACTGGGGCTGGCGGCACTTCAAATAGAGCCAGCCCAGAAAAACGCCGTATGGGGAATTGTCCGGCTCCCGGGTCCAGGCCTTCCGGGCGGCCTCCAGGGCCGGGACAATTTCTCCCCGGGCGGATAGTTCCTTGGCATACCTGTGCAGGCTAGCCGCGGACCGCCAGAAATCCGGGTCCCGATGCCAGGCGGACCAAAAGAGCAGACCCAGGAAGATCAGGGGCAGGAACAACGCCAGCCAGCGTTTGTTAAACGCCATAAAACCGCCTCGGGTCCAGGGCCGGACTCCATCGGGGCCGCGAATTTACCGTCAGCACTAGGTCGGCCAGCACCCAGATAATGACGGCCGAAAAGACCGCGTTGAAGAAGATGAGCCGGGGCATGACCCAACCCAGCCACAGGGAAAGGAACGGCAAAGCCAGATGCAGGGCAATGACCCCGAGGTGCAGGCTCAAGGGCCGCCAAGACCTGGAATCCGCGAAGGGACGGCGGTTGTTGACCCGGTAGGCGGGCTTGCGCCCCGGAGGATAAAATAAAGCCGCCAGGGTCGCGGCGGCGTAAACCGGAAAAAGGCCGAAGAGCATTTTGAACTGCTTCAACGCGCTGCCCCGGGGAAAAAGATACCGGAACATTAAAATGTTGGCCCCCAGATAGGCCCCCCGCAACGCCCAATACGCCGTTTCCCGGCCCAAGAGGCTGGAGTCGCCCCAAAAGTAAACCAGCAAGGGAATCAGGCAAAAAACGGGAAAAACCGCGCCGCTCACCAGGTAGCTCGACATGACCAGCAAAAAATGGCGCCGCTGCCGGAAATTAAGGCCGGATTTGAACAGGGGGTTATCCCAGAAGAACAGGCGCATGGTGTCCAGGCACCACTGGTAGCGCTGGCGGTAGACCCCGGCCAGGGTCTGGGGCGCCAGGCCCCGGGAAAGGGCATAGGGAAAATAGATGCCTTTCCAACCCCGGCTCACCAGTTCGTAGGAAGTGGTGAGATCCTCCACGATGTTCCAGGTGGCGAACCCGCCCATTTCCTCCAGGGCCCGGCGGCGGTAAAGCACCCCGGAGCCGCAGGAGATCACGGCGTTGGCCTGGTCGTTGCCCAGTTGCACCGCGTCGTAAAAGACTTCATCCCGGTTATAAAAGGGGTCCCCCTCCGGCAGGAAAAAGGCCTGCTTGGACTGGACATAAGCCACCCGCTCCTGCCGGAAAAAACCCGTCAACCGGGTGAGGATGTCGGCGGCCGGCACCTGGTCGGCGTCCAGGACCAGGATCAGCTCCCCTTGGGAGCGGGCCAGGCCGAAATTCAGGTTGCCGCTTTTATAATCCTGCAAAGCCAGGCCGGCTTGGGGGCGGGAGAGGTAATTAAACCCCAGGGAGCGGGCCAGGTCCGCCACCCGGGGGGAGTTGCCGTCATCCAGGACGTAGACCCGGACCGGGCTGTAAGAAATCTCCGCCACCGCCCTGAGGGTGGTGCCGATCACCGCCAGGGGTTCGCCGCAGCAAGGAACGAAGATATCCACGGCAGGATGCGCCATCGACCCCAATCCCTCCGGGCGGTGGTAGCGCAAATGCCAGAAGTCACAGGCCAGAATGACCAAAAGCAGGAAGGCCGCGGTCTCCGCCCCCAGGAAAAGGGCATCCTGGATGCCGGGGTTTTGATACACCACCAGTCCGACCCACAGGATGTAAGCCGCCCCCAGGATCACGGTCAGGAGGGAAAAGAATAAGGCCAGCAAACGCCGGGGCCGGTCTTCCAGTTCCCGGTAACGCCGGTGAAGAAGACGCTTCCGGCATGCAGCCCGGAGAAATGAAAAAGGATTCTTGCTCATGTTAAGAATCCTTTCAGGCCGCGTCGGGACCGGGGTATATCCTTGTAAATAATTAGGCCTGTTGGAGTCAGCCATTTTCTCCCCCGGAAGGCTGTCGGGCCTAACAATATTTAGTAATCTTCAGTACTTAAAAAAACGGTATCCCTTATTACACCCTCCTGAAGATAGTGTAAAGGCTTTTGTAAAAAAATTTTGGTGCAGGAAAAAGAATCTAATCCCCGGGTGAGGATGGGAGTCCGTGGTACTCCCGGTACCACTTGATGAAGCGGGGAATGCCGGTGGTTATGGGCGTAGACGGCTGAAAACCCAACTTTTCCTGGGCCCGGCGAATATCCGCGAAGGTGGCCGGCACGTCCCCGGGCTGGATGGGCAGCAGTTCCTTTTGGGCCTCTACCCCTAATTCCCGCTCCAGGAGGGCGATGATCCGGGTCAATTCCTCGGCGTGGTTATTGCCCAAATTTAAGATCTCGTAAGGAGCCAGGCCGGGGACCATGAGTGCGGCCAGGGTGCCCTGGACGATATCGTCAATATAGGTGAAATCCCGCTGCATCTGCCCGTAATTAAAGACCTTGATGGGTTTGCCCGCCACCATGGCCGCAGTAAAAAGCCACATGGCCATATCCGGCCGGCCCCAGGGACCGTATACCGTAAAGTAGCGCAGCCCCACGGTGGGCAGGCCGAAGAGGTGGGTATAGGCGTGGGCCATCAGTTCGTTTGCCTTTTTGGTGGCGGCGTATAAGCTGATGGGGGTGTCCACCCTTTGGGCCTCCGAGAAGGGCAAATCCGTCAAGCCTCCATAGACACTGGAGCTGGAAGCGTAAATTAGCCGCTCCACCCGCTCCCTTTTGGCCAATTCCAGGATATTGAGAAACCCTTCCAGATTGGACTTCTGGTAAGTGAAGGGGTTGATCAGGGAGTAGCGCACCCCGGCCTGGGCCGCCAGGTGGCAAATTTTTTGCGGGGCGTGGGTCCGGAAAAGCTCCTCCAGCGCCGCCAGGTCCGCGAGGTCCGCGGTGATGGAGGTAAACCGGGGAAATTGCCGCAATTCCCGGTCCCGGTCCCGTTTCAGGGCCGGGTCATAGTAATCGTTATAATTATCCAGGCCCACCACCGAAGCGCCCGCGGCCAATAAAGCCCGGGCCACGTGATAGCCGATGAAACCGGCGCTGCCGGTGACCAGAAAGGAGTAGTCCTTGATTTGGGAAGTCCAGGCCGCCATGACGGAATTATAGATAAAGTACGGGGCAATCACAATCTTCTTAATCCCCCGGGAGATAAATAGATGCGTCGATTGCCAGGACTCCGGGGCATGACTATCTTTTGGGAAAATCCACCCAGAAGGGAGGCCCGTCATGTCCATCCAGCCGGTACTTAAAGGACAATCCGGAGAACTCGAAGCAGTGGTCGGCAAATTGATCGCCGCCACCGGGGCAGCCCGAGACGCGTTTAACCGCCACAGCCGGGGCAGCATGGAGGAACTGCGCACCCTGAACCTCGCCGCGGCTAAGGAACTGGAGGCCGCCCGGAAAAAACTGGAAAAGCTGATGGCCGGGAAACCCGAAGGGGAGCGGCCGGCCTTAAACTCCCTCTCCGGAATCTATTCCCATCTGCAGGTCATCGCCGACAACCTGGGCGCCCTGGCGGACCCCATCCAGAAAAAGATTAAGGACGGGGTCCTGTTCTCCGATAAAGCGGTATCCCAGACCAACTATCTCTTCGACACCCAGGGGGGAATGCTGCGCTCCGTCCTGGATATCATCAAGACCGACAACGAGTTTCTCAAGAGGTACACGGAGGCGGAAGCCCGGAACCTGATCCAGGCGTGCAATAATTTCGCCACGGAACATGAAACCCGGTTGATTGAAGGGCTCTGCCTGCCCCAGGCCGCGCCGCTGTTTCTGGCCATCCTGGACAGCATGCGGATGATAGCGCGCCAGGAAGCGGAGATCGTGCAGCAACTGAAATAAAAAGACAGCCTCACGCCAAGACGCAAAGGCGCAAAGCAAGACGCAAACATAAGAGGAAGGGCCAGGGGGTCATTAACCCCTGCCCCCTGGCCCCTGCCCCCTACTTCTCCACTACCGTGGCCTTGATGATGGTCACCGGCTCTACGGGCACGTTTTGGTGCATGCCCCGGTTGCCGGTGGCCACCGCCTTGATCTTGTCCACCACCTCCT
>DYJG01000187.1 GCA_020723225.1 Desulfobacca acetoxidans
CCATGCTCAAATACGGCATCGACGATATCCGCCTTTTCTTTGAGAACGACCTGCGATTTTTGCGGCAATTCTAATTAACTATTTCTGCACCGCAAACCGATCGATGATCCTGGCGGAATAGTTCCCGGCGTTCCAATCCACGCCGACGGCCTGGAACTGGGCGTCGTTCTCGTTCACGTCCCCAACCACGTAGTTGTAAAGGGAAAAGGCGCGGACCTTCCGGCGATCCTGTTTAACCTTAAAGATTTGATCCGGTAAAGCTCCCGCGGCCCCGGTCAGGACCTGGGTAATGCGGCGGGTGATCCAAGGGGCCACCGCTTTGGTGATCACCCAGCGGGAATAAATGTGTTCGTGGCCGCAAAAATAGGCGTCGAACTGGGCGCCCTCCATGATGCCCCACAGGGTTTTTTTCACTGAGTCATCCGCGGTCCACCCTTCCGGGGAAAAGGCCGGGCCGTGGCTGAGGGCGAACTTGAATTTCTGGGTGGCCCCCCGAGCCTGGCCGGAAAACCAGGCCAATTGCTCGGCATCCAGGCCGTTGTTCCAATTGCTGCCGTCGGGTTTAAAGCCGAAGGTGTCCAGGACCACAAAGAAGGCATTTTCATGGGCCAGGGAATATGCCAGTTTCTTATAATTGGGGGGGCCGTTGTCCGGCATATCGAAATAGGGCGGGTCGGAGAAATCTTCCTGAAATTTCTGTTCCATTTCTTTAGACGGCGGCCACCCCTTGGACGGATAAAGGTCCCGGTTGCCGACGGATACGTAAATCTTTATGCCCGCCTGGGCCAGGGGTTGCATGGCTGCTTTCCAATCCGGAATATAATAATGCCTGTTGGCAGGGTCTGGCGGACCCGCCAAATCCTGGTAGGCCTTGGTCACCAGGTCCCCCAGGAAAAAAACCATCTCCGGCCGGGGATTCAGCTCCAGGATTTGCCCTCGAAGATATTCCAGGCAGGCCAGATTGAGCCCCGCTTTGTTGGTCTCGTTGTCCGGGCTGTCGGCCATGACCACGAATCGGAAGGCATAGGCCTGGGAGGTGACGGACAGGAGAACGGCAAGAATGAAAATAAATCCTAACCATCCAAGCCGGGGTTTGCGCATACCAAGTTTCATGTTTGCCTCACAAGGTTAATTATTAATGGCTGCCGGTAGTCAGACAGCCCGGGCTGTTGTCCCGATCTTTAGACCTTTTCGGAATTATGCCCATTAGCCATAAGCGCGATTATAAATAATAACAAATATTGCGCCTTTCTTCGCGTCTTGGCGTCTTTGCGTGAGGTCTATTTAAGATCATTCTTCTCAGCAGGGATAAATTCCCGGGGCAGGGTGAAGAAGAAGACGGCTCCTTCCCCGGGCTTGCCTTCCGCCCAGACCCGGCCGCCGTGGCGGTGGACGATGCGGCTGACCAGGGCCAGGCCGATGCCGGCGCCTTCCTATTCATCCGGACCATGAAGTCGTCGGGAGCTTTCAAAGATTTTCCCGGCGTACTGCATCTCAAAGCCGATGCCGTTGTCTTTGACATAGTAGACGTCCTCCCGCTCTTCGCTCCGGCCTCCCACCTCAATTACCGGGGCTTCCCTGGTTTGGGTGAATTTGCGGGCGTTGGCCAGGAGATTGTCCCAGACCTGCCGCAGCAACACCAAGTCTCCCCGGGCGGAGGGCAGGGTCTTGATGGTCAATTCCGGGACTCTGGCCGCAGCCCCGGTTTGCTCGGCAAATACGGATAGGGCCAGCTCCTCCATATTAACTTCACAAAAACTCAGTTCCCGGCGTTCCATGCGGGAAAGATCCAGGAGGCTGCAAATGAGGAGCCGCATTTTTTGGGTATTGTCCTGAATGATGGCCAGGAACTTACGGGCTTCTTCATCCAGCTTGTCCACGTACTCCTCCTGCAATATCTGGGAAAAACCGGTAATCGCCCTGAGCGGCGCCTGCAGGTCGTGGGACGCGGAGTAGCTGAAGGCCTCCAGTTCCCGGTTGGTGGCCTCCAATTGTTCCACCCGCCTAAGCAGTTCGGCATTAAGCTCCTTGATGGTATCCCGGTCCTTTTCCAGCACTTCCTTATGCAGCTTCAGATCCCGGAACAACAGGTCAAAGGGCTTTACCAGGCCCGTCTCGATGATGGCTTTATAGATGCAGAAAAAGGCCATGATCTTGAACAGGTGGCCCACCATGTTAGAGAAACCGTAGACACTGATGTAAAAAGTGAAGGCCAGTTCGGAACCGATGGTCAGGAGGATGGAGATTACCAGGAGGCGCAGGACCGAGGGGTCGAAGTCCCGTTTTTGACGCAGCAGAAACGCCATGGCCCCCAGGAGGATAACAGAGATGAGATACTCGCTGTTCTTTTTGAAAGCGGTCAAGCCGCGGCCTTCCACAAAGCAGTCGGGGAAGATTTGCCAATGGAAAATACTGAGCAGCAAAAGCGCAGTGGCCAGAAAATAGCCCAAAAAGACCAGTCCGGGGCGCAGACGGCGATGGAGCAATAATGGCGCGGCCAGGAAGGTGAGGCTCTGGAGATAGCGGGCCGCGATCCAGAGTTGGGTGGGCAGATTGGCGTCGTAACCCGGAAAGACGCCCATGCCTTTATAGGCCAAGGTATGGATCAGGTCCAGAAAAGCGATGAAGAGCAGGCCGATGCCCAGGAAGAGCAGATAATTATTGGCAATGACCCGGCGGGAGTTCCAGGCCAGGGCAAAGACCCCACCAGCAATGATGATGCTGAAAATTTCGGCGACACTGTGGAAGAGGAGAAAGCTGTAAAGGCTGGAAAGATACAGGCTCAGGAGGAGGATGGTCCAGAGCAGGATGGAAACTGTCAGGCGAAAATAAACAGGGCGATAGTCCATTGATAAGTCATACTAATTTAACACATAAATCGAAAAATGGCAAAAAAGGCCGGAAGCCATGCTTCCGGCCGGATCTCCCAATCTAATATCTTTATTCCGAGCAACCCTTAAGCGTCCGGCTGCATACCCAGGTGGTGCATGACCCGGCGGTTGAAATAAGCGGAAGCATCCTGGTTGCCCATCATGCCGAAGCGCACCTTGAGGGTGGTGATCTGGTTGGGCCGGCCGATGAGATGAATCTTCACGGTGGTGTCCGGAGGCTGCACCGCCTCGATTTTAGATTCCAAGGGGCCGTATTGCTGGCCCGCGACCTTGAGCTTCAAGTCGTTGCAGGCCAGCAGGCAGGCGTTCCACACCTCCTGCATGGGCCTGGGATAATCCTTCTCCATGGTGCCTTCGACCCATTTATAGGTGCCGATGGCCGCCACGCCCCCGGCGCTCATAAGCAGCATGGGCACGCAAGCCGAGATGAAAAGCAGCCCCATCACCAGTCCCGCCAGCTTTACCCGCAAATGTCTTGTCATCATTTAGGCTCCCCCTTTTCCGGGCGATATTGCCCTGTCTTATGCCATGAATTTTCGTGAGTGTCAACGCCCCCCGGATGTCGCCTGCCGGCCGTAGTCGCAGTAAGGCAGGATGGGGCAAACGGGGCATTGGGGTTTCTTCGCCGTGCAGATGGCGCGGCCGTGCCAAATCATCTGGTGTGAGAACTTGGTCCAGCGCTCGCTCGGCACCAGGGGCATGAGGTCGAATTCGATTTTCACCGGGTCCTGGTTTTTAGTGAGGCCGATGCGCTGGGAAACCCGGCCCATGTGGGTGTCCACCACGATGCCGGGGATGCCGAAAGCGTTACCCAAAATGACGTTGGCGGTCTTGCGGCCGATGCCGGGAAGCTTGACCAGTTCCTCCAGGGAGGCGGGCACTTGGCCGACGAAGTGATCCACCAGGGCCTTACAAATTCCCTGGACGCTCTTGGCCTTCTGCCGGAAAAAGCCGGTGGCGTGAAAAGCCGCCTCCAGGTCAGCCAGGGGCGCGGCGGCATAGGCCGCGGCGTCTGGGTATTTCTTGAAGATGGCCGGGGTTTCCTTATTGACCCGGACATCGGTGCATTGGGCCGACAACACGGTGGCCACCAGCAGCTCCAACGGGTTGGTGAAATCCAGGGTGACGTGGGCATCCCCGTAATGCTCATCCAGGATTTTTAGCACCGGCCCGATTTTTTCCCCGGGGGTCATTGAGAAAGACTCTCCCTCTTTTTTTCCAGGTTTTCCAGGCGGTACTTGATGGCCACGGCCTCCACCTTATCGGCCTCGCCGTTTTTCTGATCAGTGTGGTCCCGTCCGGTCTTGACGATGATGGCGTCGGCGCCGATGGCCTTGGCCTGGGTGGTTAATTCGGCCAGGACGCCGGGCGCCAGGGTTCCGGATGGATTAACCGCGGCCGGGCCGGCGCATTGCAGGAAGGCAAAGGCCTGGTGGGGCCGAGACGGCGGTTTGGTGAGGACTTCCACGGAGTCGGTGGGGGGGTATTTGACCCCCAGGTAAGGGGCATAGCCGGAAAGATCGACGTATTGCCTGGGGTTCATGCAGGTCAGCCCCTGGAGGTTGGCGTGCTGGGCCGCGGCGAAAAAGGCCCGGCGCTCGGCGTCGGATTGGGATTCCGTCCCGCCGACGCAGCCGCAGAGAAGCAGGGCCGGGAGTAGCAAGAAACAGGGAAGTTTGCAGGTGTTCATAAAAATGGAGATGTTTCCTAATTATAAATATTTTTCTGCTGTGGCTTTAAAAAGTTCAAGGTTCAAGGTTCTAGATCAGGCGTTAAAGTACCCACCGGCTAACACACATTATGGAAATTAGACGGGAATGAATTCTATAAATGAAACGTTCATTTTTGTATGATCATGTTGACTATATGAGCATATCTTAGCATATAGAGAAAGGAGTAGAGCCTTTTTTGTTAATCTCATTTCCCTAATTGGCTGAACAATTCGGAAATGCGGGTTACACCTGGAAAATAATGGTGGATGAGCCAGCCGGCCAGCAGTGACAGCAAAAGGGTGAGGGCAAAGGGAAGCCAGGTCGCCCGAAAGACGCTGCCCATCCAGTCGCCCCGTTCAATCCGCCGTGTCCCTCGAACCAGACCTCCGGCGAGCATGGCTTCGAATGCCGCTTCGGAAAGGATGAAGGGCGCCTGGTAAACCAGGTAGATGCCCGCGCCGCATATAAGCGCGGCAATGGCCAGCAGCGCCAGGGCCACGAGGCAGCCCTTGGAGTCGTCCACGGAGGAGACCGCGTCCCCAATGGCGTCGCCGGCCGCGGAGGCCGCACCGCTCCCCGTTTCCGAGCCGGCTGCGGCGGCTTCGGCGGCAGTTCCTTCGGTGAGGACCGCAGCGGATTCGGCAAAGCCGCCGGTGGCTCCGGCTCCGCCGAAATTACCGCCGCCGCCCCCGAAGCCTTTGCCGGAACCGCCGGAGGTCCCGGAGGATGAAGAGCCGCCGGGGATATTCAACCAGCCGCCGGAGCTATCCCGTCCGGTCCGGCTCACCGGCGCTGGAACCAGGAATTTAAGCCACAGCTTCACCCACACAAAGAAGAGAAGATAGGCAGAGACCACGGCGAGGGGGTAGCGCACCACGACATTATGCAGATGCAGGGCAAGCATAACCCGGGTCGCCAGCAGACCGGAAGAGACCGTGGCGAGGAGGATCAGCGACATGTGCCAGCGCAGGCGGTAGCGTTTTTGGAAACGCGCCGCAAAAGCAAAGTCTTTGATGGAAGGATGACTCATCATGGTTTACCAGTAATCGGGAGCGCTTCCCATTACAGTTCCTTATTCTCCGCTAAGTCAGTTCTACGGGGTTCATGAAAAGTTTTTCCCCCTCACCCCGGCCATTCCCTCTGCCAACTGGCGGCACAGAGAGAAGGGATATGGCGGGGGGAGAGGGGGTCTTCCAGCAGGACCACAAATTATTTTAACAAACAAATGGCAGCTTTTGGAACAGT
>DYJG01000188.1 GCA_020723225.1 Desulfobacca acetoxidans
CCACGGGGCCATGCGCTACGCCATCGGCCCCCGGCGGGAGATCGGCATCCGCACCATCTTCAACATCCTGGGGCCCTTGACCAACCCCGCGGGGGCCAACGTCCAGGTGCTGGGGGTCTACGACGCCAGCCTCACCGAGCCCCTGGCCCAGGTGCTGGGCCGCCTGGGGTCAAAGAGCGCGTTCGTGGTCTTCGGGGAAGGCTCTTTTGATGAGATCAGCATCGTCGGCCCCACCCGGATAAGTCAACTTCAAGACGGCGATGTGCGCACCTATACCATCACCCCGGAAGATTTCGGCGTGAAGCGGGCAACCCTGGCGGATATCAAAGGCGGGGACGTCTTCGAGAACGCCCGCATCGTCCGCCAGGTGCTGGCAGGCGGCGGGGGTCCCAAGGAAGACATGGTGGCCCTGAACGCGGCTGCGGTCTTCATCGCCGCGGGGCTGAGCCAAGATTTTCCGGCAGGCATCGCCCAGGCCCGGGAGCTAATCAACTCCGGCAAGGCCCTGGGCAAACTGGAAGCATTGATCGAAAAGAGTAAGAGCTTTGGGTAAAGAAAATTTTGCCACAGAGACGCGGAGGACGCAGAGGAGGGGTTGCGGGTTGCGGGTTGCGAGTTGCGAGGGAAAAAAACCGCAACCCGCAACTCGCAACCCGGAACTCTCTGCGCTCTCTGCGTCTCTGCGGTAAATCTTTAAAAAGGCGACCATGAACTTTCTGGCTAAGATTGTAGAGCATAAGCTGAAGGAGTCGGAGGCCCTGTTCACGCCGGAGGCCACCGCCCGGTTTAAGGCGGCCATCGCCGCCCGGCCCCCGGTTTTGAGCTTCAAAGCCGCGTTGGACGCGGCAAATGGTCCGGCCATCATCGCCGAAATCAAGCGGGCCTCCCCGTCCAAAGGCGAACTCGCCATGCACTGGGACCCGGTGGAGTTGGCGCAGATTTTTCAGGAGCACGGGGCCGCGGCCCTGTCAGTGCTGACGGAGGTTAAGTATTTCAAAGGCGCCCCGGAGTTTATCCCCCGGATGCGGCCGGTGATCAAGATCCCCATCCTGCGCAAGGACTTCATCCTGGAGCCGGTGCAGGTCTATGAAACCGCGGCCCTGGCCGCGGACGCCCTGCTGTTGATCGTGCATCTCTTGGAGGCCAGCAAACTCCGGGCGCTGTTGATGCTCACCCGCTCTCTAAACCTGGAGGCCCTGGTGGAGGTGCACACGAAAGAAGAAATGGAGATGGCCCTGAACGCCGGGGCAAAGGTCATCGGCATCAATTCCCGGGACCTGACCACTTTTCAGATGTACCCGGACCGGGCTTTGGAGCTGGCGCCCATGGCTCCCAAGGAAGTGACCCTGGTGGCCGCGTCCGGCCTGAAGACCCGGGCGGACCTCGAGCGCCTGGAGGCCGCGGGCATCAAAGGCTTTCTCGTCGGCGAGACCCTGGTGACTTCCGGGGACCCGGGACTGAAACTGCGGGAGTTTTTAGGTGGATAGAGCACTAGTAGAGCAGTCACAAAAAGGAATTGCATAAATGCCTGAGCTCAAATTGTCGGCGCTAACCAGGGCCATCTGCCTTTTGATTCTTGGGGTGGAATTATTTCCCGGTCTTGCCCTTGGCGAGGCTCCTGCCGGGATTCCCCGGAGATGCGTCCTGGACGATGTTCCCCAATATTATCAAAGCTCCATGGAATGCGGGCCGGTGGCCCTACGTATGGTCCTGGAATACCATGGAGTCGAATTATCCACCAGCGCCATCAAAGAGGAAGTATGGACTGATGAGTCCGTGGGCACCAGGCCCCAGGACCTGGCGGCCTACCCCAAATCCCTGGGGCTTAAGGCCAGGGAAGTCAACGGCAACGTCGACGCACTGGCCAGGAGCATAGCCGACGGCTGCCCGGTGATTGTCCGCCAGTGGAAAACGGACGAGGCCAAGGAAAAGGGAACCGTGTCCCACTACCGGGTGGTGATCGGCTATGACTATGACCGGCAGTTGATCTACATGAGAGACCCCAGCAAATCCGGGTTATCCATGGCTTCGTTCCAGACGTTCAACGAGCTTTGGGATGTGCAAAAGGAAAACGGCCGGTCCACCAGGAATTGGATGCTGATAATTCATGAATAGGGATGGATGAGAGCGGGAACCTTGACGGCAGGCAGAGGGGATTATAGTTATGCACAGCCCGCCATCAACAGACAGTGAGCCGTGCCTGCCCTAAGTTTCAATCATGCAGAAACAATTAGAGAATGAGCGTCTTTATTATCTGGACTGGCTGAGAGTATCTGCTGTCATGCTTTTAATCCCCTATCACACCGGGGCGATTTTTGCGAATTTTGATTTTCATATCAAAAACCAGGCCACCAGTACCGGAATTACTATTATTGAGGGATTTATCGATAACTGGCATATGCCTCTGTTTTTCCTGCTGGCGGGCGCGTCCACCTGGTTTGCCTTAAAGAAACGCCCGTCTGCCGCCTATATCAAGGAACGTTTTCTGCGTCTTATTGTTCCGTTGGTATTTGGCATACTGGTAATCGTTCCGCCCCAAACGTTTTATGAAAGGATTCAAAAGTTAGGGTTTAGCGGCAATTATTGGGATTTTTATTCTCATCTGGTCAAGGGCGATTTTGCTGAAAGCCATTTGAACTGGAATCACCTATGGTTTCTTTGTTACCTCTTTGTAATTTCGGTGGCCGTTCTGCCTTTAATATTGAGCTGGAAAGGGGGCCGGGGGGCAGCCGTCCTGGAAAGCTTTTGTACCTGGCTGGCCAAAGGCCGCCGCATTTTTTTACTTTCACTGCCGCTGGCCGTAATCCAGATGACATTGAAAGTCCCATATCCGGGACCGCAAAATATTGTCACGGATTGGGCGCGTATTCTGTTCATGCTCTTTATTTTTTTATATGGCGTAATGTTTTACAGATTCCCTTGGTTTCAGGAATCTCTGGAGCGAAATCTTAATGTAGCGTTGGCCGCAGGTTTGGCCATTTCCATCTGTTACCTCGGCTCGTATTTTTTAGGCTACAGATTCGTTAATGGATATAATTTACCAAACCTAATTCAGCTCGGTCTTAATTCCTTGGCCACATTGTGCTGGCTAATAGTATTATTGGGTTTTGCGCAGCGAACCATAAATTTCAGCAACCATTTTCTGGACTATGCAAGTGAAGCTGTGCTGCCGATATATATTATTCATCAGACTGTTGTCATAGTCTTGGGCTACTACATTGTGGAAATTGAGCTTCATCTGATTACTAAGTACATAATTATCAATATAATATCTTTAATTATTATTGTAACGATTTATGATATGATAATAAAAAGGTTTAACGCGACGCGTGTTCTATTTGGAATGCGGCCAGTACAGAAAAAGATTTGCTGAATCGCTATTGGAGATCGTAACTCCAATTTCACACTTTTGAATCAGGTTTAACACATGGTACGTGTAAAAATCTGCGGCATTACTAATCTGGAAGATGCGTTGCTGGCCGCCGACTTGGGCGCGGACGCCCTGGGGTTCATCTTTTATCCTCCCAGTCCCCGTTCCGTCGAGCCGGACGCGGCTAAAGCCATCATTGCCCAACTGCCGCCGTTTGTGACCACCGTGGGGGTGTTCGTGGACGAGGACGCGGCTACGGTGAAAGAACTGGCCGCGGCCGTGGGGATGGATTGGTTACAACTGCACGGTAAAGAAACTCCGGATTATTGCCGGAGCCTGGGGCGGCAGGTAATTAAGGCTTTTCGCATCCGGGATGAGAAATCCCTGGCCGACCTGGCCGCTTATCAAGGCGCGGTCCAGGCCCTGCTCCTGGATACTTACAAAAAAGGGCAGGTGGGCGGCACCGGCGAGACCTTCAACTGGGACCTGGCCCGGGAAGCGAAAAAAAACGGCCCCATCATCCTGGCCGGGGGGCTTACTCCCCAGAACGTAGCCCTGGCTATATCAGCGGCACAACCTGCCGCGGTGGACGTGGCCAGCGGTGTCGAAGCCGCCCCGGGGAGGAAGGACCCGGCCAAGTTAAGGGCTTTCTTTGCAGCAGTCAAAGGTCCGGGTAATCAGTAATCAGTAATCAGTGATCAGTGGTCAGTGGTCGGTAAGTGTGGCGACTGGAGATAAATTAATGAAGAATGAACGTCACGCTCGTAGTTTTAGAGATTTGCTTGTTTATCGGAAAGCATATGAGGTGGCAGAAAAAATCTTTTATGTATCAAAAAAATTTCCTAAGGAAGAGGTGTATTCTCTTACCGATCAGATAAGAAGGGCTTCAAGGTCCATAGGGGCTCAAATCGCGGAGGCCTGGGGAAAACGGCGTTATGAAAAACATTTTGTTAGCAAGCTGAGCGATGCCGATGCGGAGCAAATGGAGACTCAGCATTGGCTCGATATGGCCGCGTCTTGCGGATATTTGCCACAAGAAGAAAAAGAAGTCTTGGAGACGCACCTTAAAGAAATCGGCAGAATGCTCAACGCCATGATGACAAAATCACACTTATTCTGTCGACAAGATTTCTTCATTGTTAAAGAAGAATCAGAAGCTTTCCTAATAGATGATTAATATGAATATGACCATAGTCCTTTACTGATCACTGATCACTGATCACTGATTACTGATCACTGATCACTGATTACGGAACAAAGGAGGCACTTTTGTTACCCGATCGACACGGCCGTTACGGCCCCTACGGAGGCCAGTTCGTCCCCGAAACCCTGATGCCCGCGCTCCTGGAGTTGGAGGAGGCCTACCGGCGCATCAGCCGGGATCAGGAGTTCCGCCGGGAGGTGGCCTGGTACCTGAAGGATTACGTGGGCCGGCCCACGCCCCTGTATTTCGCCCGGCATCTGACGGAGGCCCTGGGCGGCCCCCAAATCTACATTAAGCGGGAAGACCTGGCCCACACCGGCGCGCACAAGATCAACAACACCCTGGGCCAGGGGCTGCTGGCCCGGCGCATGGGCAAACGGCGAATCATCGCCGAGACCGGCGCGGGCCAGCACGGGGTGGCCACGGCCACGGTCGCGGCCCTTCTGGGCCAGGAGTGCGACATCTACATGGGCACCGAAGACATCCGCCGCCAGCGCCTCAACGTCATCCGCATGCGCCTGCTGGGGGCCAAGGTGATTCCGGTGGAGTCCGGGAGCTGTACCCTGAAGGACGCCATGAACGAGGCCATCCGGGATTGGGTCACCAACGTGCGCCATACCCACTATGTCCTGGGTTCGGTAGGCGGGCCGCACCCTTATCCCATGATCGTCCGGGATTTCCAGGCGGTCATCGGCCGGGAGGCCAAGGCCCAGCTGCGCCGGGACACGGGCCGCCTGCCCCGATGTCTCGTGGCCTGCGTGGGCGGCGGCAGCAACGCCATGGGCCTCTTTCATGCCTTCTTTAACGACCCCGTGCGTTTCGTGGGGGTGGAGGCCGCGGGCCACGGTCTGAATACCAGGCATCATTCCGCCACCCTGGTGGCCGGGAGCAAAGGCGTGCTTCACGGCGCGTTCAGCTACCTCCTGCAAGACCCCTGGGGCAATATCCAGGAGGCCCATTCCCTGGCCCCGGGCCTGGATTACCCGGGAGTGGGGCCGGAGCATTCCTTCTTTAAGGATACGGGCCGGGCGGAGTACGTGGCCGTGACCGATCAGGAGGCCCTGGAGGGGTTCAAGCTGCTCTCCCGTACCGAGGGGATTTTGCCGGCCCTGGAGAGCGCCCACGCGGTGGCCTACTTACAAAAACTCGCGCCCCAATACGGTAAGGACGACATCATCATCGTCAACCTTTCCGGCCGGGGGGATAAGGATATGGAGGCCGTGTCAGAGGCCCTGGAGGTGTCCGGTGACGCCTAGATGCTTCGGGACGCA
>DYJG01000189.1 GCA_020723225.1 Desulfobacca acetoxidans
CGCCAGGCTGCTGGAGGCCGTGAACCTCAAAAACGACGAATCCCTGCTCACCGGCGAATCCACCTCCGTCAGTAAAGCCATAGCGCCCGATTCCCGCCCGCATCTCCCCATTGCCGACCGGAAGGGCATGGTCTTTGGCGGCACCGTGGTCACCTACGGCCGGGGCAAAGCGGTGGTCACCGCCACCGGGATGCAGACCGAGTTCGGGGCCATCGCCCGAATGTTGGGGGAGATGCCCCAGGAAAAGACCCCCCTGGAGGCCCGGATGGCCACCATCGGCCTGGTCCTCAGCATCCTCTGCCTGTCGGTGAGCGCCGGGGCCATGATTTTCGGCATCCTCCGGGGCCATAACTGGCTGCAAATGCTGATCTGGGGCATCAGCCTGGCGGTGGCCGCGGTGCCCGAAGCGCTGCCCGCGGTGGTGACCGGGGCCCTGGCCATCGGCACCACCCGCATGGCCCGGCGCAACGCCATCGTCAAGCGCCTGCCCGCGGTGGAAACCATGGGCTGCACCACCGTGATCTGCACCGACAAGACCGGCACCCTGACGCGAAACGAAATGACCGTACGCCGGCTTGTCCTGGATAACCGGGAGATCAAGGTCAGCGGCCTGGGATATGAGCCCGCAGGCGTTTTTTCCTGTGACGATAACGAAATTGCTCCAGGGAATGATCCGGTCCTGGTGGAAGCCGCCCGCGTTGCCCTTTTATGCAACGATGCCGTTTTGGAAGAAACCGCGCCAGGGACCTGGATCATCCGGGGCGATCCCACCGAAGGGGCCCTGGTGGTGCTGGGGCGCAAGGCGGGTCTTCAGGAAGCGGCGCTGGCCCGGGATTATCCCAGAGTGGCGGAGATTCCCTTCGATTCTGAGCGCAAGCGCATGACCACCTTTCACCAGGGGCCGTCCGGCATCCTGGCCTGCACCAAGGGCGCGCCCGAAAGCCTGCTGCCCCGCTGCACCCGGATGTTGGCCGGTATTGGCGAAAGGCCCTTAAGCGAAGGGGATCGGCAGGCAATCATGGACGAAGCCGCGCACCTGGCCGGGGAGGCTTTGAGGGTCCTGGGCCTGGCTTACTGCAACCTGGAGTCGGTCCCGGAGTCGCCCACCGAAGAAATGGAGGCGGATTTGGTGTGGGTGGGTCTGGTGGGCATGATGGACCCGCCCCGTCCCGAGGCCAAAGAGGCCGTGGACAAATGCCACCAGGCCGGAATTCGCGTGATCATGGTCACCGGGGATCACCCGGACACGGCTTTGGCCGTGGGCCGGGAGATAGGGCTGGTCCCCAGAGGGCGGACACAAGCCGCGGTGTTAACCGGGGCCGAAATGTCCAGCTTGAGCGACGACGATCTGGCGGTGATGCTGCCCCGGGCCCCGGTGTTTGCCCGGGTGGCTCCGGAGCATAAGCTGCGCCTGGTGAATCTGCTCAAGGCCCAAGGGGAAATAGTGGCCATGACCGGGGACGGCGTCAACGACGCGCCGGCTTTAAAAAGGGCGGACATCGGCGTGGCCATGGGCATCACCGGCACCGAGGTCACCAAGGAGACCGCGGACATGATCCTGGCGGACGACAATTTCGCCACGCTCGTGGCCGCAGTGGAGGAAGGCCGGGCCATCTTCGACAACATCAAAAAATACCTGGTTTTTCTATTGAGCGCCAATCTTGCGGAAATCACCGTCCTGACCGGCACCTTCTTCCTGGGCATGCCCCTGCCCCTGGTGGCCCTGCAAATCCTCTGGGTCAATCTTACCACCGACGGCCTGCCGGCCCTGGCCCTGGGGGTCGACCCCAAGGCCCCGGACATCATGAATCGTCCCCCCAGGCAGCCGGATGAAGGGGTGTTCACCAATGCGGTGATCGGGCTGATGGCGGTGATCACCGCTTATCTCACCCTGGCTTTGATCCCGCTCTTCCACCACTATTTCCATGGTTACCTGGCGGTGATCGGGGACCCGGAACTTTCCCTCGCCCGGGCCCAGACCATGGTCTTTGTGACCCTGGTCCTGGCGGAGCTGGTGAACGCCTTCAACTGCCGTTCGGAGTATCATTCCCTGTTCACTGTCGGCGTCTTTGCCAACCGCCTGCTGCTCGGCTCCGTGGTCCTCTCGCTGGCCATGATAGTTGCGGTAGTGCAAATTCCTCCTTTGGCGGAATTATTCCACGCGGTGCCCCTGGGGTGGAAAGAATGGCTCTTTGCGGCGTTTTTGGCTTTTCTGCTCCTGCCCACGGTGGAATTGACCAAGTGGCTGGGCCGCCAAACTTCCAGGCATATGGCCGTAGGTTCCAAAAAGCCGGGGTGCCGTCAGGGAAAAAAGAATAAACCCTAAAATATTGATGCCGCATAATGGGCAGGTTATAGGTTAACTAAATAGAGAACGGAGATGCTGGAAACCGAATATTCCAAAATCAAGGAGGCAATATGGCCACCAAAGTTCCCACGGTCGATCAGGATTGCTGCCTGTCCTGCGGCAATTGCGAAGCGGTATGCCCGGAGGTTTTCCACCTCAATGAGGACACGGGTAAATCGGAAGTAATCAATCCGAAGGGCGCGGCGGAAGACCGGATTCAGGATGCCATCGACCAATGTCCGGAAGGATGCATCTCCTGGGAAGAGGTATTATGACGGACATCTCTTTAATGTTGATTGCAGGCCCTTAAGACTTCCCTGGTCATGCTTTCCAGGGAAACCACCTTACCCACTCCTCCCAGCTTGATGGCTTCCTGGGGCATGCCGAAAACGACGCAGGATTTCTCGTCCTGGGCCATGGTGGCGGCCCCGGCCTCCTTCATCTCCTGCAACCCCTTGGCCCCATCGTCTCCCATGCCGGTCATGATGACCCCCACGGCGTTTTTGCCGGCATAGCGGGCCGCGGAGCGGAATAAGACATCCACCGAGGGACGGTGGCGGCACACCAGGGGGCCGTCTTTGATCTCCACAAAGTAGCGGGCGCCGCTACGTTTCAACAGCATATGGCGATTGCCCGGGGCGATGAGGGCCCGGCCCCGGATCACGGTATCATTGTTCTCCGCCTCCTTGACCGAGAGACGGCACAGCTCATCCAGGCGCCGGGCGAAGGCCGCGGTAAAATGCTCCGGCATATGCTGGACGATAACGATGCCGGGCGCGTCCGCGGGGAACGCCTCCAGAAAAAGCCGCAGGGCTTCGGTGCCGCCGGTGGAAGCGCCCACCGCCACCACCTTTTCGGTGGTTTGAATCATCGCCTTGCTGGTGGGTTTGGGGATGACGGCATCCGCAGACAGTTTGGGTTCGACGCGCGCCGCTTCCTCGATGCGCCTCACTTTGGCCAGTGATGCGGCTTTGACTGCGTCACAAATGGCAACTCTCGATTCCTCCAGGAATTTCTTGGTGCCGAACCGGGGTTTTTGGATGATCTCCACCGCCCCGTATTCCAGGGCCTTCAGCGCGGTTTCGGAATTATGGGCGGCCAGAGAAGAGCAGATCACCACCGGCAGGGGATGCTGGCTCATGATCTTTTGGAGGAAGGTCAAGCCGTCCATCCGGGGCATCTCCACATCCAGGGTGATGACGTCGGGGACTTGCCGGCGTAGTTTGTCCGCGGCCACAAAAGGATCGGAGGCGGTGTCCATCACCTCGATCTGGGGGTCCGAGGAGAGAATGGAACCCAGGGTCTGCCGCACCAGGGCAGAGTCATCGACTATGAGGACCGAGATCTTCCGCTTCATTTCCGGGGCGTTTCCTTAAGGTTATGATTCAGCCAGCACACCTTGCCGATGTTTTTCACCAAAACCTTGCCGCAGTGGGCATAGAAAAAGATTTTCCGGCCTATGGCCCCCCCGAGATTGGAGGCCTTTAGATTGAGCCCGTGGGTTTCCAGCAATTCCAAGGCCTTGGCGATATTTTGCTGGCCGATGGTTACCGCCCGGGAGTGGCCTTTATCGTATTCCAGCAGGTCCGCGCCTCCGAAAAGTTTGACCTGAATCTGCCCCGGTTTCACGCCCCGGAAGTGAAATTGCTCCAGCATCCAGGAGAAAGAGCCGTCCACATATTTAAATCGGTTGCCCTGGCCGTTGGCCACGGGTAAGAGGGCATGGCAGATGCCTCCGAGATGCAGGCGTTGGTGGAAAAAAATCACCGACACGCAAGACCCCAAGGTCGTGGTGACAATGACGGGTTGGTCGCCGACATAGGCTTCCGCCGGCTTCAGAAAAATTTTGGGCAGGTCGGATTGCAGGGGGTTCATTAGAGTTTCTGATAGATGGTGGGAGCGGCCTGCACCAACGGCAAATCCAAACCGTGCAAGGTTTCGGAGTGGCCTACGAAGAGATAGCCGCCCCGGAGCAGATGCCGGCAGCAGCGGTCCAAGACCGCTAATTGCGTCGGCCTGTTGAAATAGATCAGCACATTCCGGCAAAAAATTACCCCCAGGGGTTCTTGGTGTCCGAAATGGTCCGCCATGAGATTGAGTTGTTGAAATTTCACCAGATTCCGCAATTCGGGGACAACCCGCACCAGATCTTTCTTCCTGTCTTTGCTGCGCAACAGGTATTTCTGGCGCCAGGCCAGGGGGATGGGGTCGACTTTTTCATGCTCATAAACGGCGCGTCTGGCGTACTCCAGGACCCGAGCGGAAATGTCCGTGGCCAGAATATGAAAATCGAGGGGCATGACATTGCGGCCATACTCCATGAGGCACATGGCCAGGGTGTACGGCTCTTCACCGGTGGAACAACCGGCGCTCCAGATATTTAACCGGCTCTTGACCCCCAGGCCGTGAACCTCCTGCAAGTGGGGGACCGCTGTACCGGCGAGAAAATCGAAGTGCTGCGGCTCCCGCAAGAAATCGGTCTTGTTGGTGGTAACCGCGTCGATCATGTGGACGTGTTCCGGGTCTGTTTCACTGCGGCTGAGAATATAGTCGCAGTATTGCCCGAAATCACTCAGGCCCAGGGCCCGCAAGCGCTTCCGCAGCCGGCCTTCCAGCATGGTCTTCTTGGACGGGGGCAATTTAATGCCGCATCGGTCGCTGATAAAGGAACTTAAGCGGCGGAAGTCGCTCTCGCTCAACTCCGCCGCATATAAGTTCCTGACAGAAAGGGTGTAAAAGTTTCCCGTAGGCATGCGGGTATTTATTGGTGCCCTGCCGTTACCGGCTTTAGTACTTTTCAAATTCGTTTTCTTCACCGTTGCCTTTTTGCCGGCCCAAATCCAGGGTGATGCCCCGGGGTTTGTCTCCCTCAAGCACACAGGCGGGGCCGCTGATTATCCGGTTCGGGTGGATGGACCCCAGCCGTTTTCTGCCTGAATTTCCCCCGGGCCGCTGGCTTGTTTGGACCGGAGCCGAAAGCTTGGCTAAGGGGAGTCCTGCTTCTGCGATCCTGAAGAAAGCGATGGTATTCTTGAGTTGCTCGGCCTGGCTCAATAACTCCTCGGAGGTGGAGGCCATCTCTTCGGACGCGGCCGCGTTCTGCTGAATCACCTGGTCCAACTGCTGGACGGCGCTGTTAATCTGGTTTGCCCCGGACCGCTGTTCATTGCTGGCGGCGTTGATCTCCTGCACCAGGTCCGCGGTTTTTTGGATATCGGGGACGATTCTGGATAACATTTCGCCGGCTCTTTCCGCCACTTCCACACTGGAGGCGGAGAGTTTGTTGATCTCCCCTGCGGCCGTCTGGCTGCGCTCCGCCAGCTTGCGGACCTCGGAGGCCACCACCGCAAAGCCCTTACCGTGCTCCCCGGCCCGGGCCGCCTCGATGGCCGCGTTCAGGGCCAACAGGTTGGTCTGGCGGGCGATTTCTTCGATAATGGAAATCTTGCCGGCGATCTCTCTC
>DYJG01000190.1:0-282 GCA_020723225.1 Desulfobacca acetoxidans
GATAATCCCAACCTGCCGTCAACCGATTAATTTGTCAACAAATATTAACCGGAGACCGAAGACCCCCAGACCAAAGAACTGTTCCAAAAAGAAGTCTCACGCAAAGACGCAAAGGCGCCAAGCAAGACGCAATAACAGGCTAAAGAACAGTGAATCGGTGGGGCGGCCGTCTCTGGCCGCCCGTCACATTGGCAGGCAAGGAGGCCCGCCCCACCGACTTTTCATAATTTATGGGCGGGCCAAAGGCCCATGAGGAGCCGTCCTGAAAAGTTCTGGTTAAAT
>DYJG01000190.1:292-5807 GCA_020723225.1 Desulfobacca acetoxidans
TCTCGCCTGGGCGGTACTGGGGCGGGCGAGACGCCCGCCCTACGTCCTGTTCATGCTTTGCGAGCGGGCCAACGGCCCATGCGGAACTGTGGGCATGGCTATAATCATTCTACCAATCTTTTCCGGAGGCAACCGCAGCCTCTGCAAGTACCTCCACAGTCCGGGCCACGGTCTGCTCCCAACTGAGATGGGCCACCGCCTCCTGCGCGGCCTGCCGCACTTGCGGTTCCCGGCCCCGGTCCAGGTATGCATCCAAGGCCTGAGCCAGGGCGGGGATATCATGGGGTTGGGGCAACACCGCGCCGTTGGCTCCGGGGGTGATGAATTCCCCCGCGCCGTTGGCCGCGGTGGTCACCACCGGGCAGCCGCAGCCCAGGGCCTCCAGGACCACGTTGCTGCAGGGGTCGTAGATCGTGGGCAGCGCCAGCACCGCGGCGGCCTGGTAGAAGGGCGCGGGGTCAGCCCGGGGACCCCAGAACCTGACCCTGGCCGCCACACCCAGGCGCCGGGCTAATTGCTGGTAGGTTTTGATGGGACCTTTGCCCACAATCCAGAGAAGGCTCTCTTGATTCTTTAAACCCGCGAAGGCCTCCAGGAGAAAGGCAAGGCCTTTGCGGCCGAAGCCTGAACCTACGAACAAGACCACCCGGGAGTTTTCATTTAAGCCAAACCCGGCCTTCAGGGCCTTGGTTCCAGGTTCCTCCGGAGGCCGGAATCTTTGATGATCCAGGCCGTTGTAGATGACCTGGATTTTTTCCGGGTCAAGGCCGTAATGCGCCTCGATTTCCCGCTGCACCTGCCGGGAATTGGCGATCACCCGGAGCAGATGGGGATCGGTGAAGAGGCGCTGCTCCAGCCTGAGCAGCAGCCGGTGGAAGGGGCTGTAATCCTGGGCCAGCCGGGCCCCGGGGGAGAGATAGGGCCGCCGCCGTTTGAGCCACTCCCGGTGGCAGCCGTCTCCGGCCCGGTACACGTGCTGGAAAAGAGTCCGCTCCAGGCTGAAGACCAGTTGGCCGGGGGTCTGCCGGAGCAGCTTCCGCACGTTCAGGGCATAGGTGAGGACCCGTCCGGTTTTGCCCCCCAGGACCGGCACCGGCACATAGTCCACTCCCGGGTCCAGGAGGTTTTGGGCCGCGGCTGTGGGGTCCGTCCCGTAGACGGCCACCTCATGGCCGGCTGCAGCCAGGCCCCGGGCCAGGTTGATCAAGGTGGCCTCCGCGCCGCCGGGCGCGCTTACCCTTTGTCGGAGTAGGGCGATTTTCATAAGGGATTAACCACAGAGACTCAGAGAGCACAGAGATTCACAGAGATAATAATTTTGTTTTGGCGCACAGCGCCAAAACAAAAATCTTTTCCTCTGCGAAACTCTGTGTCCTCTGTGTCTCTGTGGTTCATCTTTTATCCACCGCCTCCCAATTTTCCATCTTTTCCAGCACCTCGGCGGCGCTCAATTCAATGAGGCAGCGGCTTTTTTTGGACCCTTCGCAACCGTCTTTGCCGCAGGGGAGGCAGTCCCAGTCCTTCTTGACCACCAGATGGCCCTCGCCCCAAGGACCCCAATTGAAATCCCCGGAGGGGCCGAAGAGGGCCACCGCGGGCGTGCCCACGGCCGCGGCCAGGTGCATGGGCGCGCTGTCCGCGCCGAAAAAGAGCCGGGCCTTGTCAATCAAGGCCCCCAGTTCCTTGAGGGTCAGCCGGCCCACCAGGTTGATGGGGCGTACGCGGCATTCTTTTAGAACCGCGGCCACAAGCTCCTGTTCATGCGCGGCCTGGGAGCCGGTGAGGACCACCGGCAGTTTTTTCTTCTCCTTGAGAAATTCAATGACCCGGGCGTACCCCTCAGGGGTCCAGCATTTGAAGCGCCAGCCCGCGCCCGGGTGCAGGACTGCGAAATTTTTGGGACCCAGGGAATGGGCGGATAGCAACTCCTGAACCCGAGTGTCCACCTCCGGCTTCCAGAAGAATTGGAGTCCGGGATTCCGGGGGTTAATTCCCAAGGCCCGCACCATCTCCAGGTTGTGCTCCACCAGATGCAGGCGCAAAGGGGGCACGGGCAGCAGCCGGGTAAAGCAGAAACGGTTCCAGAAGGCCCGGCCCCCGTAAGCGAAACCCAGGCGCTCCTTTGCTCCGGTAAGTAAGGCGTAGAAGGCCCCCCGGTCGCCGCCGGAGAGTTCCAGCACCAGATCGAATTTGGCCCGGCGCAGTTCCCGGAGGAAAGCAAGGGTGCGGCTTAAGGACGCTCCCCGGCGCTCCGCAACGTACACCCGTTCAAGCAAGGGGTGGTCGGCGATCATCTCCTCCGTACCCTTGGGCACCAGGTAGCTGACCTGCGCCCGGGGCCAGGCCTCCTTCAGGGCCGGGAGCACAGGCGCGCTCACCAGCACGTCCCCGGGCTGCTTCAGTTTGATGACCAGGATGTTCTGATACCGTTTTTCGTTTTTCGTTTTTCGTTTTGCGTAAAAAAAATCCATAACTTTAAAAATCGGCCTTAAAAATCATCCTCTTCGTTTGTATGCCCCTGCTTCGGCCCCATGGCCACCCCGCGTTTGGAGGCGCGGATGAATTCCAGCAGGTGGGTCACTTCCGGGGTCCGGGGCACCTCTGCCTCCACCTGCTCCAGGGCCTGCTTCAGGTTGGTGCGCCGGGAAAAGAGGATGCGGAACGCCTGGCGCAGCGGCGCGATCCGGTCCGCTTTAAACCCGGCCCGGCGCAGGCCTACCAGGTTGAGACCAAATACGGTATGGGTGCCGTCGATGTTGGCATAGGGCGGCAGGTCCCGGGAGGCCCGGGCCCCGCCCCGCATCATCACCAACGAGCCCACCCGGATGAATTGGTGCAGCAGGCAATTGGCGGAGATGAAGGCCCGGTCGGCCACCTCCACGTAACCGCCCACCAGCGCGCCGTTGACCACGATGACGTGGTTTCCCAACGCCGCGTTGTGGGCCATGTGGCTCAGGCCCATGAGGAAGCAGTGGTTCCCCACCTTAGTGGCGCTCCCCGGTTTGGTGCCCCGGTGGATGGTGACGTATTCCCGGATCAGGTTGTGATCGCCGATGATGGTGTAGCTTTCCTCCCCCTGGAACGCGTAATCCTGGGGTTCATGGCCGATGATGGCCCCGAAGCCGATGAGGTTGCCCTCGCCGATGGTGGTATAGGGGCCGATATAGGCGTGGGCCTGGATACGGGTGCCCGGACCGATATGGGTGGGGCCGTCGATGATCACCCCGGGGCCGATCTCGACGTCCGGGGCCAGTTCCACATTCGAGGCGATTTTAGCGCTGGGGTCAATGTTCATGATTATGATTGATTTCCATTTCTCTTAGTAAATTTACGCAGGTAAAGGTATTTTAAAAAGTTATAGCGGCTGGATTGGAGCGCCAGTTGTAATCCTAACGCCCCTTCCAGAAAGCCCAGTTTCAAGAAGAACGGGTTCGCAAAAGTGAGGGCCGGCCGCCAGAGCAGCTCGCCGGGCAGGGGCCGGCGGCCCGCTTTCAGCATTTCCCGGGCCGCCAATCTGGCGTAGCGGTCCTGGCGGGCCGCGTATTCCTCCATGCTCCGGTAGGAGTAATGCTCCAGCGGGGTGCTCAAAAGACCCACCTGGCCGGCCACCTCCACTTCCTCGTGCACTTCCCGGTCCTTAAACCGCCCCCGGTCCCGGCGGAAGAGGCGCAGGGTATAATCCGGGTGCCAGCCCAAATGCTTGATCCAGCGGTTGCCCACATAATTTTTGCGCGGCACCCGGTAGCCGTCCAGGGGGCCGTCAGCTTTGATTACGTTCAGTATCTCCTCACGCAAACCCTCAGGCACCCGCTCATCCGCGTCCAAGGAAAAGACCCAGTCGCCTGTGGCCCGGTCCAGGGCGAAGTTTTTAGTCCCGGCAAACCCCTGCCAATCAACGGTGAAGATACGGCCGGTAAAGTCCCGGGCCAACTCCAGGGTGCGGTCCGTGCTGCCGGAATCCACCACCACGATGATTTCATCCGCAAAACGCACGGATTCGAGGCAAGGGACGATGTTTTCCTCTTCATTGAGGGCGATGACGGTGACGGAAAGGGACATAAAGACGGTCTTCGGTCTTTGGTCTTCGGTCTTCGGTTTTTTGTCTTCAGTATATCAATATGTACCGGTTCTCATTAATTTTTACCGAAGACCGTAGACCGAAGACCGAAAACCGTCATTTCAAAGGTTTGGCCTCTTCGATGAGCATGATAGGAATATCGTCCTTGATCTCATAGAGCAGCTTACACTGGTCGCAGATGAGGCCGTCGCCTTTTTCGTTCAGGCGGATATCCCCCTTGCATTGGGGGCAGGCCAGGATGTCCAGCAGTTCCTTGCTGATGGGCATGGTTCCTCCCTGTGAAAACTAAGTTTCTGTATAAGGATCGTTTGTCAATCTGGCTGGCAAGAATCAGACACTGAGAATTTCTATCCCATAATATCAATTCCTTACATCGATGGACAAGATTTTCTCACACGCAGCCCGGACCGCGTCCGGAGGCAGGTCCAGCAGGCACCTGGGCTCCGGGCAGCGCCGCTTAAAACAGGGGCTGCAGGGGAGTCCCAGGCGCACCACCCGGTGGCCCGCGCCGAAAGGCCCGGTGCGGGACGGCGAAGTGGGACCGAAGACGGCCACAACCTTTGTCCCCAGGGCCGCGGCCAGGTGCATGGGGCCGGTGTCCGCGGTAATGGCGAGCCGGGCATGCTGTATGATTCCGGCCAATTCCTGCAGGCTGGTGCGCCCGGCCAGGTTCCAGGGCTTCTCTTGCATCCGGGCGCAGATTTGGGCGGCCAGTTCCCGGTCCCCGGCGCTGCCGGTGATGGCCACGGTTAAGCCTTTCTCCCGGATGAGCCAGTCCGCCAGCTTAGCCCAGGACGCGGCCGGCCACAGCTTGGTAACCCACCGCGCTCCGGGATGCAGCACCACCAAGGCACGACCCCGGGGCACTATTACCAATTCGTCATCATGAGGATATTTTTCCCGTAGGGGCGAACCTTGTGTTCGCCCAACGTCCGGGGCGAACACAAGGTTCGCCCCTACGTAAAACATTCGTATGATGGTCATTGACTAGTGATTACTGATCACTGATTACTGATCACTTTTACAGCCCTCCCCTCTCCCCCAATTTCCTTTAGGACAAACCTATGACAGCTATATTGCAATTGGCCCTGGACTTCGTGGACCTGCACCGGGCCTTGAAGGTGGCGGATTTGGCCGTGCCCGCGGGCGTGGATTGGATCGAAGCGGGCACCCCTTTGATCAAAAGCGAAGGTTTGGACGCGGTTCGGGAGCTGAAAAAGCGCTTCCCGGCGAAGACCATCGTCGCGGACATGAAGATCATGGACGCGGGCAGGATCGAAGTGGAGGCCGCGGCCAAGGCCGGGGCTAATCTCATTGACGTCCTGGGGACCGCGACGGACGCCACCATCGAAGAGTGCGTCCTGGCGGGCAAAAATTACGGAGCCAAGATCGTGGTGGACCTCATCGCGGTGCCCGACCCGGTGGCCCGGGCCAAAC
>DYJG01000191.1:0-5103 GCA_020723225.1 Desulfobacca acetoxidans
CCGCGACTTCAACCTTGGCAAGGTTGCACTCTACCACTGAGTTATTCCCGCTCAGGAGTAAGTCTTAATTTTTGCAAAAATGCCGCGCTTGTCAAGGGAAAAAAAAGAAATTTACCACAGAGGCACAGAGAGCACAGAGATTCACAGAGAAAAATTTATAGCCTTGGCGCAAAGCGCCAAGGCTATAACCATTTCTCTGTGCAAGTCTGTGACCTCTGTGTCTCTGTGGTGAAGTTTTTTCCCTATTCCTCGCCCGGGCCGAATAGCCCCAATTGCGGCACTTCCTTCCCCGGACGCCGGCGGGAGCGGGCCAGCCGGGGCAGGCCCGCGGGGTCCAGCGTCCCGGTCTCCAGGTTTTCCAGCACTTCCTGGGCCCGGGCGATGACCATGGCCGGCACCCCCGCGAGCTGCGCCACCTGGATGCCGTAGCTCTGCCCGGCCGCGCCCGGGGCCAGCCGGTGCAGAAAGACGATGCTGCCCCCGGTTTCCGCCACTAGTACCTGGAAAATTTTTACCCGGGGCTTGAGGCGGCTCAACTGGGTGAGTTCCTGGTAGTGGGTGGCGAACAAGGTCTTCACCCCCACCCCCGCCAGATCATGGAGATGCTCTGCCACCGCCCAGGCCAGGGCCAGGCCGTCGAAGGTGGAAGTCCCCCGGCCGATCTCGTCCAGGATGACCAGGCTCCGGGGCGTGGCCTGGTGCAGGATGCGCGCGGTTTCGTGCATCTCCACCAAAAAAGTGCTCTGGCCCCGGCCGATATCATCCACCGCGCCTACCCGGGTGAAGATGCTGTCGGTGAGTCCCACCACCGCGGCGGCCGCGGGCACGAAGCTCCCCATCTGGGCCAGGAGCACGGTCAAAGCCACCTGCCTCAGGATGGTGGATTTGCCGGACATGTTGGGTCCGGTGACGATGAGCACCTGGGAATCATGGTCCAGGGCCACGTCGTTGGGGACGAAACTGCCGGGAGGGAGAATCCGTTCGATCACCGGATGGCGGCTCCGGGTGAGTTGCAGCACCGGCTCCGGCGCCATTTGGGGGCGGCAGTAGCGGTGCAGGGCCGCCACCTCCGCCAGGGTGGCCAGCGCGTCCAGGCGGGCCAGGGCCGCGGCCGTTTTTTTCAGGCGCAGGGCCTCGCCCCCCAGGCGGCGGCGCAGCTCCGTGAAGAGCTCCACTTCCCGTTTCAGGCGGGCCTCTTCCGCGCCCAGGACCCGGGCCTCGTATTCCTTGAGTTCCGCGGTGATGAAGCGCTCCGCGTTCACCAGGGTCTGCTTGCGGATATAGTCTTCGGGCACCCGGTCCAGATTGGCCCGGGAGACCTCCAGGTAATAGCCGAAGACCTTGTTGTACCTGACCTTCAGGGAGTTTATCCCTGAGCGCTCCCTTTCTTTGGACTCCAGGCGGGCGATCCAGTCTTTGCCTTCCCGGGTCATTTGCAGCAGCTCGTCCAGTTCCGGGTCATATCCTTCCCGGATGATGCCTCCGGAGGCGAGGTTGGCCGGGGGATCATCGGCCAGGGCCTTGGCGATCAAGCTCTCCAGGTCATCCAGGTTCTCCAGGTCCCCGGCCAGCTCCGCCACCAGGGGGGGCAAATTCCCGGCCAATAATTCTTTGAGCAAGGGCAGCCGCCCCAGGGCCCGGCCCACCGCGGCCACCTCCCGGGGCATCGCCTGTTCCAGGGCCAGGCGGGCGGTGAGGCGCTCCAGGTCCCCCATGCCCTTCAATGCCTGGCGCCAACGCTGCCGGAGCAGGCTGTTATCCTTAAAAAACTGCACCGCCTCCAGGCGGGCCTCGATGCGGGCCAGGTCTTTCAAAGGATAACGCAGCCAATTCCCCAGGCGGCGGCTGCCCATGGGGGTGACGGCCGCGTCCAGCGCCTCCAGGAGCGATCCCTGGCGGGAGCGGCTGCGCCAGGTCTCGAAAATCTCCAAATGCCTTAAAGTGGCCTCATCCAGCCCCAGGTAGTCGTCCCGGCTGATGGGCAGCAGCCGGTCGATATGGGGGAGGGTGGGGTGGTGGGAATCTTTTAAATAGCGGAGAATGGCCCCGGCCGCGGCCACGCCGGCCCGGTAGGCCTCCAGGCCGAAGCCGTCCAGAAACAAAGTGCCCAACTGCCTTCCTAACTCCTGCCGCGCTGCCTGCAATTCAAAGGCATAAGGCCCCAGGACCCGGCGGGTGGGGGGGACATCGAAGGGAAAGAGGGCGCATTCCAGAAATTTGGCGTCCAGGTCTTCGGACACCAGGATTTCGGATGGTTTCAAGCGCCACAGTTCGTCGGCCAGGGGATCGGCGCCTTCCCCTTCGGTAAGACAAAATTCCCCGGTGGACAGCTCTAAAAAGGCCAGGCCCCATTTGCGGCCCGCCAGCGCCAGCGCGGCCAGGTAATTGTCCCGGCGGCTGTCTAAAGCGTCCGGGTCCACCAGCGTCCCCCGGGTCAGAATCCGGGTCACTTCCCGGCGCACCAGGCCCTTGGCTAATGCCGGGTCCTCCACCTGGTCGCAGACCACCACCTTGAAACCCTGCTCCAGGAGGCGGGAGATGTAATTCTGGGCCGCGTGGATGGGAAACCCGGCCATGGGGATGCGCTCCGCGTCCTGGCGGCTGCGGCTGGTGAGAACGATGTTCAGGGCCGCCGCGCCCTTCTCGGCGTCCTCGAAGAACATCTCGTAGAAATCCCCCATCTGAAAGAGCACCAGGGCGTCGGCGTACCTGGACTTCAAATCCAGGTACTGCCGCAACATGGGGGTGATTTTATCGGCGGGAGCTTCGGACATGGCGGAAGTGATAAGTGATTAACCACAGAGACACAGAGGGCACAGAGATTCACAGAGAATTTTTTAACCCTTGGCGCAAAGCGCCAAGGGTTAAATTATTTCTCTGTGGAACTCCGTGTACTCTGTGCCTCTGTGGTTAAATCTTTTCGTACTGCTCACTATTTACTGCTCACTCATTGGCCGGGGGACGACTTCCGGTTCCCGGGGAATTTCGGTGGCCGCGGCCGCGGAGGCCCTTTTGAGTTCCTGGCCCACGATTTCCAGGTTATGCTTCAAGGTGCGGATGGTCTGGCGTTGTTTCAGGAGCTCATACACCCCGTAGAGGCAGGCGGTGAACACCCCCAGGAAGAAGGTGAAGAGAATGAGGATCCACAAGGGAATCGCCGCGCTTTGAAAGGAATGGAAATATAGCTCCAGTTTCAGTTGGATGGTGCGCTCCAGCACCTCGCGATTCTGAACGATGAAAACGATCCCCAAGATTCCCAAAAGGGAGGAAAAAATCACTTTAAAGAAGCGCATGCCTGATCCTCGTCTGCCAGGGCCTGGAAGTGCGGCGCCAGGCGTTCATAAGTCTCGCGGAAATGTTCCGGAATCACCCGGACGTCGGCAAAAACCGGGATGAAATTGGTATCGCCGTTCCATCGGGGCACCACGTGAAAATGCAGATGGCTCTCAACCCCGGCCCCGGCCACGATACCCAGGTTGAGGCCCACGTTGAAGCCGTCGGGGCGCATCACCTGGCGCAAGATGGCCAGAGAATCCCGGAGCTTAAATTGCAGGTCCAGGAGTTCCTCCGGGGTCAGGTCCGCCAATCCCGGTTGGTGCCGGAGCGGCGAAATCAGCAGGTGCCCGTTGATATACGGGTATTTGTTCATCATCACCCGGGAGAGGCGCCCCGAAAAGAGCACCAGCCGCTCCTTCAGGTCTTCACCGGGTGCGGGACAAAAAATACAGCCCTGATGCTTGTCTTCCCCCAGGATATATTCCATGCGCCAGGGGGCCCAAAGGACTTTCATGACGGCTTTCTGCTTCCTTCCCCAAATATCGGGCAACCACGCATAACCTAGAACTATAGCACGATTGGCTAAAGATTCAAGGGCTTTTCTAAGGACAGAGTTGCGGGTTGCGAGTTACGGGTTGCGGGTTATTTTTTTTACCCGCAACCCGTAATCCGCAACCCGCAACCCATCGCTCCGCGCCCTCTGCGCCTCTGCGGTAAAATCTTTTCTCACCGCTCACATCGCAAATGCCGGCCTGATCCGCCCCACTTCCTCCTTACGGTGGTTCAAAATGGGGGGTTGCGCATACGACTTCAGGGCCTCCCGGCCCGTGGGGTGGAGGACTCCCAACTGCTCCAGGACCGCCACCACCGTGGGGTTCAAGGCCCGAGCCGCGCCGTCTTCGATCTTCAGGGCCACCCCCAAGCCGCCTTCTTTCAGGGCCAGGGCGTAACCTCCTTCGGCCCCGGACTTGGCGAAGACCATGCCCGGCAGGGCGAGCATGACGTCGGTGTCCAGGCGGCCGTCCCCGGCGATGTGCCGGGGGTGGTCCAGGATTGCAGCCAGCAGATCGCCCCCGGGGGACCCCGGTTGGGCCGCGGCCAGGCGGGCGTAGGCCAGGGCGATGTTTTTCAGGGGCATAAAGAACACCGGCGCGCCGCAGCCGTCGATGGCCACCTTGATGTCCTCCCGGGGCAGCCCCGCCATGCGGCCGACCGTGCCCAGAATCAGGTGCTGCACCGGGTGGTCCACGGCCAGATAGTTCTCGGTGGGCCATTTATGGTGGACGCACAGGGCCAGCATGGCTGTGTGCTTGCCCGCGCAGGTGTTCTGAAGGGGCGTGGGCTTGGCCCCGGCTTTGGTGAGGGCCTGGGCGCTGGGGCGGTGCAGCGGCGGGTGGACGCCGCATTGCAGCGCGTCAGGGTTCAGCCCCAGCCGGGCCAGGGCCCGGGTCACCAGGTCCACCTGAAAATCCTGGCCGGAGAGCGACCCCGAAAACAAGGCCAGCTCCGCGGCCCCGAACCCGAAGGCCTGGGCCGCGCCGGTGGTGAGCAGGGCCATGGCCTGGAACGGCTTGGCCAGGGAACGCATGCAGACTAATGCTTCCGGGTCCCCCGCCTGCTTCACCAGGGCGCCCTTGGGGTCTACGACCGCGATCTGCCCCCGGTGGCGGCTCTCCACTGCCGGGCCCCGGGTTACTTCCACTAAAACGGGTGTGTCCATGTTGTTCTCCTGAGAAGATTTCACCGCAGAGACGCAGAGGATAAACGTTGCGGGTTACGAGTTGCGGGGTGCGGGTAAAAAAAAACCCGCAACTCGTAACTCGCAAC
>DYJG01000191.1:5113-5803 GCA_020723225.1 Desulfobacca acetoxidans
TTAATTATTCATTGATTCAGCCGCCAATCATAAGGCTGATAAGTCACTTTCAGACTGGCCGCATGTTCTTCGATAAAGGCCCGATCCTCCGCATTATCCAGGAAACCGGCGATGAAGCGCAAGCGCTGGCCTTGGTCCGCTCCGAAATCAGGGGCGTACCAGTTGAAAATTGAGGACAGGGACAGGCTGTTTTGCGCCCGGTCCAGGGCCACGCTGCTGGAGTTGATGAAGGACCGGGCCGCGGTGTCCAGTTCCCACTCCAGATTTTCCGGCGTATATACGTCGATGAAGGGGCAGGACGCGGAGCCGCACACCAGGGTGAAGTGGATGCGGGGGTCCAGGGGCTCGACCATATATTGCAGCCGCGGGTCGTTGCTCCCAAAACGCCGGAAAAAGGAATAAGGCGGGCGGCGGTTGCCCCGAAGAATGCCGTGTTCGATATCGTCGGGAGTAAAAGCGTAATCGCCGATTTGATAATAAATCCCCCGGAAAAAGTTCCAGATCTCCTTCACCGAATCCCTGACGCCCAGGGCAATCACCCCGTGGATGACGATGACGTTATAGAGGTTGATCCAGAAGGCGATCCTCTCTTCCCGCCGGGCCAGCAGGCCCAAATCCATGGCCTTGAGATTATTGCTCAGTTGCAGGTGGTCCTGGTATTCCGCGGATGCCTTGTTCTGCTCATAGGCC